>QMZE01000007.1 GCA_003663025.1 Archaeoglobales archaeon | reverse complement strand
ATCTACATCTACTACGGGAAGAGCGACGCGACCTACGCGGGGGACGGAGAAGCTACATTTTTGTTCTTCGACGACTTCTCCGAAGCGGAGCTAGATCCCGATAAGTGGTGGATTTACGGGCACACGGAGATAAGCGATGGAATACTGACATTTTACGGCGGGAGCGGCTATCATGGCTCTGGGAATAGGATTCAGAGCAAGACGAGCTTCTCTCCGGGTGTTGCGTGGAGGTTCAAGGCGAAGTATGATTTGACGACATACTACACGATCCGTAGCGGGCTGACCGACGGTTCAAATCCGAGCAAGAGATTCGGTAGCGATCCCGATAACACGTTTCTAGACGTCACCCCCGAGAATGGCAACGAGAGGTTGATAAACCGTGTGGACGCCAGCGGGGTCTCCGCAAATTTGCAGAGCATCTCGGAGAACGTCTGGAGGACTTGGGAGCTCAGGTGGCTGAGCAATAAGACGGTATTGGTCTGCTTCGAGACCGGCAACAGCGTGAGCCTGACCGACAAGGTACCATCCGTGGACCTCTATCCGGGCTTTGACGCAGAAGGAACTGGTCAGTCGAAGTGGTATATAGACATCGTCTTCCTCCGTAAGTACGTAGACCCCGAGCCGAGCCATGGGACGTGGTATGCGGAAGAAGAGCAAAAGGTTACCCTTTCCGGCAAGGTTCAGCTCCCCGACGGGACAGCGGTAGCCAACGCGACGATAATCGTGATAGACGAGGAGACCAACGAGATATTGGCGACGACCACGAGCGCCAGCGACGGGACGTGGAGCGTGGAAATATCGCCCGGAAAAACGGTCACGGTGGTCGCCATCCCGCAGGAGTCCGACTATGGGGGTGATGCGAAGCCGCATATCCAAGCCTCATAGGTGAGAGAGTGTGCCGACCTGTGGGTATTCCCCTCCTGAGAAGACTAACATCGTCCTGACCCTCGAGTATGAATACTCGCCACCACCAAAAACTAACATCGTCCTGACCCTCGAGTGCCCCAGCATGAAGTTCAAGGAGGTGAGCGATTCGGCGAAGGTTACCGAGCCTCTCTTGAAGAAGTGTCCGAGCAAGTCGTTCAGCGACTCGTTCAAGGGCTACGATTACAAGGGATTTGTCATGTCCCCAACCGATCTGTTCAAGGGAGTAGATTTTGAAGAGCATTGGAAAAGCCTCTATCGCACAATCTCGGACGTCGCCACAGTCGTCGACATGTTCCAGAAGAGTTGGGGTCGTATCACAGTTCTGAGAGATCATTTCATCGATGAGGGTTCGACAAAATTTGGCCTTGGAAAGAGGTTTGAGGACTCCTTGGCGGTATATGAAGTGAAGCTCGTCAAAGCTCCAGAGAAAGCGATCTTGGAATCGGTTAAGGGGCTGGATCTGTTGAGTAAGTCTATCAGCTCCCGCATATCCGAGGTCTTTATAGCTTGCGACTTCTTGGGCAAGGACGTCCACAAGCCCTTCATGGACTCGCTCAAAGCTTACGACTTCAAGGGGTTCGTGATCTCGCCCTCAGACCTCCTCAAGGCGGCGGACTTCGAGGAGCATTGGAAGACCCTGTACAAGTCCGTGGAGGACGCCGTCAAGGCGCTCGACTTCGTGCTCAAGTCCTCCGGCTTTCACAGGAGCTTCTCGGACTCCACGAGGGCCGCTGACCTCTTGGAGAAGGGAGTCGCCCTCATCCACTCGGACGCGTGGGCGGTCTCGGACGTCATCTCCCGCGATCTGGGCAAGGTCTCGACCGACTCGTTGGCGGCCTCCGACTGGATCGTGAGGCTCGTGGGACGCGTCCTCGCCGACTCCGCCGTCGCCACGGATTTCGTCGAGCGGCAACGGGGCGCGCTGATCATCTTGAGGGATACCTTGGTGGACGAGGGCTACATGAGCAAGGGCATCGTGTGGCACTTCAGGGAGTGGTGGGTCTTCGTCAGGGACTATGGGCCGTTCAGGGAGATCGGAAAGCTGGCGAGGGATCACGTGAAGGCTTACGACTTCAAGGGGTTCGTGATCCAGCCGAAGGAGTTCGTAAGCCCGACCGACTGGTTGCTCAAGGGAGTTGGCAAGGGGCTCTTGGAGCCCGTGAAGGGGATCGACTGGATCTCCAAGAGCTTGCTGTCGCACATCGCCGATGCGTGGAGGGTGGAGGAGAGGGTCGAGAGGTTCTACAAGGGAATCTTGGAGATCTCGGACGCCGCATCTTCCGTGGACTTCTTCTCGAAGGGCGTGTCGACGACCCTGAGGGACGCCTTCAAGGGCTATGACTTCAAGGGATTCGTCCCGCTCCTGAGGGACGCGGTGAAGGCCGTCGAGGTCAAGGTGTTGGTCGGCAAGGGGCTCACCATGATCTTGGTTGATAGATTCGTGGACGAAGGTTATGTGGCCAAGCTCCCGGCGAGGACGGTTGGCGACCTGATGAAGTCCAGCGACTTCTTGCTGAAGGTCGCCTTCACGCTCTTCGGCGAGGCGGCTAGGAGGGTCTACTTCCACAAGGTTCACGGCGACATAATCCTACCGGAGGACCACAACGTCAGGAACTTGGCCGCCCAAGCCCTAGTCGAGGCGGTTAAAAGGCTTAAAGACAAGCTGGAGCAGATGTAGGCTTGGGGAATGACCCTCGAGGACGAGATAGCGGCCATGGAGGACTTGCTGAAGCAAGTGGAGTTCGTGCAGAAAGGGGACTACGTCTTGGCGAGGCACCCGAACTTCTTCGCGGACTTCCTCCCCCACGCCTACGAGGCCGTCAAGGAGCTCTACCGAAAATACGTGGAGAAGACGGGGGAGACGGACTCGGACATAGAGCACTGGCTCGCCATGGCGGAGGCGAGGCTGAAGATGATCCAGAGGGTGAAGTGGGGAGACCTAGTCCTCACGGTCCACCACAACGCGCTGGTCGACGTCTTCAAGCCCTTGGAGATGGTCTTGCTGAGGCTCGAGGAGAGGCTGGGGTGAGCGTTAGGGCTTGACCGCCTCCGCGATCATGTTCGTGCCGCCGTCGCTCTCGATCTTCAAGATGATGAAGCCGTGGGACTTGAGGAGCCTCCTCATGGCCCTCATGGTGAACCCGGACTTGTGGTAGTTATGTTCGTAGTCTTGGCCGCCGTAGACCCAAAAGCTGACCGCCTTGTAGTCGGAGCCGAGCTTCGGGTCTAGGATCACCTTTACGGCTATGGCCTCCAGATCCGGGCACTGGATCACGAGCCTGCCCCCGGGCTTGAGTATCCTCTTGACCTCTCGGGTCACCTCGTCGACCCTGTGGAAGCCCACGTGCTCTAGGCTGTCCTTCAATAGCACCAGATCGAACTCCCCGTCCCTGAAGGGGTAGGGGGTTTTCTCCATGTCCCACACGAGATCGGGCTCCACCTCCGGCCTGATGTCGACGTTGACCCACTCCTCCTCGGGCGTGGACTCTTTCTTATCCAGACCACAGCCCAGATAGAGGCATCTCATACTCCGGTCACCCCGAGGCGTAGCGGGCGATTATGTCCTTCAGCTCCTCGGCTATCCGGGGCCAAGTGAAGTCCCGGGCTATGCGGGTGCGAGCATATTCCTGCGCCCTGGCCCTGTACTCGTCGAGGTTGTCGAGGATCTCGTGGGCCTTCTCCACGGCCTTTTCCAAGATCATCTCGACCCCGCCGCCGACGTGTATGGAGTTCCCCTCGAACACGTGGGGACAGCGCCTCGAGGGCACCAAGCCCCACTCGGGCATGTAGTCCTCCCACGCGCCGCCCCTCGCCGCGATGACCGGCACCCCCCTGGCGAGCGCCTCCAGCCCCGGGAGCTCGAAGCCCCCTCCCCTGCTCGTCAGGAGGAACAGGTCTGCGTTGTCGTACAGATCCATCTGTTGCCGCTCCCCGAGCCAGCCGCTGAATATCCTCTTCTGCCGGTCATCCGCGAGCCTGACGCCCCAATTGTCCTTGATCGCCAGGGCCACGTCCTTGCGCTCCGCCTTCAGCCGCCGATAGATCTCCATCAGCAAGTCCTCTCCCTTCCTGTACTCCGAGTGGACGATGTATGCCAGCAAGATCTTGAGCCTCCGCCTCCTCAGGTCGCGGAGGGCAACGGGGAACGGGTTCTGCCTCCTCGGCCTGTTCACGAACTCCGGCTCGACCCCGTGATGCAATACGTGAATCGGCACCCTGACCCCGGAGGACTCATAGGCCCTCTTCGCGAAGTTGGAGGGCACTATCATCGCGGTCGCCTCGTTCGCGAGCTCGACGGCGTGCTGGGAGAGGCGGTCGCTGTCGGCCACGTCAAGCCCTATCAACCCGTGTAGCCTCGGCAACCTGTGGGCGAGGTGCTTGGCGAAGGCGTCCATCGGGTAGAAGTACGGGTGCAGGAGGACGAGGGGACTTGAGGCGACCTCCATGCACGGGAGCGTGAGCTCGTCGATCTCCTCGACCCTCATGAGCTTCCTGAGGTACTTCAAGTGCTTCCTCGAGATCAGGGAAAAGCTGACCTTCTTCCACATGGGATAGACGTACCAAATCGGGGCTCTCATGGTTTCCATGTGCAGATGTCCACCAACTCTTCTTTCGTGGGAAGCCTTATCAACCTATCGACCCTCTGGATCTCGACCCTCGGCAACTCCCGGACGGGGGCGGCTGGGGCGTCGACCGCCCTGACCTTCTCCCCTATCTCGACGACGTAGCCGCTGAAGAGGTATCCCCTCGACTTGAGCTCCGAGATCAGGTACTCGGCGAAGTTCTTCATGAAGGGGCTGGGCTTGAAGTCCGTGAGCTTGCCCCTGACGGGCTTCCAGAGGTATTTTCTGGCGGGGTAGTCGGGGGAGGCTATGCCCTTGAGCCGCTCCACATAGACGGATTCCAGTAACTCCTGTAGGTCTATGACCCCGCCGAGCGCCCGCATGAGGTATGCCAAGATCCGCTCGGCCTTCTCCTCGACCCACTGGGCATAGGTCTTGCCATAATGCTTGAGCCACCAACCCTCCTCAGAAGACAATCGCCAGCCACCATAGGTAGAACTCTTGGCCGGAGCTAGGCGCGGCCTTGAACCTCACGGTTATGTTGTAGGCGTCCGCATCCCAAGAGTCTATATCTGGGAGGTTGGGCGTCCTCTTCCCGACGAAGCAAACGTCCGGCCTCCTCCCCAGCGTGTGGGCTATGTTGAAGGTGGTGGTGGAGCCGTCGCCGACGAGCTTTATCTCCCCGCCCTGCATCTGCGCCGGAATCCTGCCGTCGAGCTCCTCCAGCGCGTCGACGATCTTGTTGTACTCCTCCGGGAACAGGGGCTCCACGCCCTTATAGGTCAAGCCCCACTTGGACACCCTTAGCCAGCCCCCTCTCCCTCCTCCGGCGTGTAGGAGAGCGGTATCCTGAGCTTCCTAGCCTTCCTCAGGCCGGCGATCGCCTTGTAGAACTGTATCTCGTAGTCGTCGAGGCCCCACTTCTTCAGCGCCTCCAGCTCGGAGCTGAGGGTCGCGTCGTCGATCAGCCCGTCCACGTAGAGGTTGATGAGGTCCCTTATGTATTGCCTGACCTCCGACATGACGGGCCTCACCCTGATGTATTGCTCGTACATCTCCTTGAGCTCCTGCTTCTCCTGCGGGGTCAGCGGGAGCGCCTCGACCATCTCGTAGACCTTCCCGAGGGCGTAGTCCCTGGCCTTCGGCGAGTACTCGGCGAGGGTCATGAGCCTGCTCACCGTGCCTATCAGCTCGGTCCAGGCGTTCCTCCACCTCTCGAGGTCCCCCGTGTACATCATCAAGTCCTTCTCCTTGTCGGTGAGCCCGAACTGCTCGGCGTAGTTGGTCAAGATCCTCTCGAAGTCCTCCTTCTTCATCATGAATCTGGCGTAGAGGGCCTCGGCCCTCGTCAGCATCCTCCTCACCTCGTTGACCAAGGGCCTCAGGTCGACGTACTTCGCCCAGAGGGGCCTCCACTCCTCCGGCACCATCTTGGCCTCCATGACCTGTTGGAAGAACTTTCTCGCCTCGGGGATGTACTCGGCTATCGTGGCCAGCGACATCGGCGTCGGGATGTACTCGCGCCTGTTCTGGGACGCCTCGGCCCTCAGCATCTCTATCTGGGATCTCAAGTCGAATATCTTGAGCTCGTCCTCCGTGAAGTTGAGCATCTTCGCGGCGGCCAAGACCTGTCCCTCATAGCCCTTAGCCGCATTCGTGTACCTGAGGGCTCGGAAGTATGCGTTTATCAGCCCCCTTATGTCGTCGGCGAGCGGCTTGACCCTTATGTAGTCGCTATAGAGGGCTCTCCACGCGGCCGGCGTCTTCCTGACCGCGAACATCTGGTTTATCAGGCTGTCTGGAACCTTCACGACCTCCGCTATGGTGGCCAAGGTCATCGGCGTCGGTATGTTCGCGGAGTACTCCCTGACGAGCGTCTCCAGCTCGACCCTCTTCCAGAGTATCTGGAGCTCCTTCTCCGTGAAGTTTATCAACTTCGCACACTCAAGGGCCGTCGACTTCAACTCCTCTGGGACGGGCGCGTAGAGCATCGCCCTCCTGAGGGAGGTCAAGAGCCCCCTGACGTCGTCGGCGAATGGCCTGGCCTTGATGTACTTCCTCCAGAGATCTTGCCACTCGGCGGGTATCTGCCTGGCCTCGAACGCCCTGTTTATGTCCTCGTCCGTGACGTTTACGTACTCGGCGAGGGTGGCGAGCTGGGACGGGGTCGGGGCGTACTCCCTCATGGCTATGCCGAAGAGCACCTCGGCGACCTCGCCTATGAACTTGATCTCGAGGTCGGTCAGCTTGGCGTACTTGTCCACGAGCTCTATGAGCTTCGCCAAGTCCTCCGTTGTGACGGCGCCGTAGGCGACCCTGTACATGATCCAGCCGAGCCACCTCTGAGTCCAGCGCCTTATCCTCCTGACCGTGAAGACGTCCCTCCAGATGGAGAGGGCGTCGACGTAGGGCTTGAAGTAGGACTCGACCACCTTGAGCCTCAGCTCCTCGGGCAACGTCGTCCCGGTGATGTCCTTGTACGCCGCGGAGAAGTAGGCGTTTATGGAGGAGACCACGGAGTTCAGCCTCTCCTTGACCTCGTCGTAGCTCTCTATGATGAACTCTTGGTAGCCCGTCAGCACGTCCTTCTGGATGTCCCTCAAGATGTCGAGCGCCCTATCCATGAGCGCCCTGAGCTCCAAGAGCTTCCTCTCGGGCGGCAAGAACATTATGGGCAGGTTGATCCACCCGGATTTCCATGATAGGTGCTCGGCGTCGAAGTACGCCACCTTGAACGAGGCGGTTATGAAGCCCGAGAGGAACTTCTCGAGGGAGTCGATGTCCCAGAAGCCCTCCCTGAACAGGTTGATGAATCCCGTCCTCAGCAACGTCCTCTCCTCGGTCAGGGCGTTCACCGCCTCCGCCACAGCGGTCACGGGCACCCAGTAGGGATGGAGGCCGGTCGCCTGGAGGGTTCTGCAAAACACGGTCAGATCCAGCCTTATGCCCGACGCGGGTTGGCCCTCTATGACGGAGCTGGCGACGGTCGACATCGGGGTCGAGATCCCGACGCCCTTGGCGCCCATCAGCTCGTATATGCCCCACCTCACCATCCACCTCTGGTCTATCTTGGTCGGTATGTCCGCCAAGACGTCTTGGATTATGACGTTGTCCGACGGCCAGCCCTCCTTCCACGCGAACCTGGCGTAGTCGTGCCACTTCATGTAGCTCTTGAACAACTCGGTCAGCTCCGCGGCCTTCCCTTGTAGGGCGGTCGCATCCGAGGGCGGCGGCAATCCGAGCTTCGCCGCGTCCGCCCTGTCCTCGTCGGACGCCTTCGCCCAGAGCATGTAGCTTATCCCGCGGGTGAAGAAGTGCCAGAGCCTCTCGGGCGGCGGATACCTGAAGTGGAGGAGGTAGTACATTATTGCTATGTCCCTAGTCATCCCCCTCATCTGCAACGCCTTGACGAACGACTCCGGCTCCAAGATTATGTCTCTGACCATCATCCGGCAGACATCGCTGGGCGGCGGTAGCTCGTGCATGAGGCTCCTCGGCCACCTCCTCGCCCTCCTCGTGTACTCGTAGAACCTGTCCTTGATCTCCACGTACTCCTCGTTGGCAGGGGCGATCATCGTGTATATGGCCTCATCGGAATACCCGAAGGTCGCCAGATAGTACCTTATCTTGGCCCAGAGGAACTGGAAGTTGGTCGTGGGTAGACCCCGTTCGGACTCGTACTCCATCCACCTTCGGAGCACCTCCAAGAGGGTGTCCTCCCTCGGGATGTTCACGGTGACCAAGTTCCTGAAGAGCGTGTTCAGCAACCTGGCTATCGGCCTCGTGATCCAGATGCCGAGCCCGTAGGTTATGGAGTCCTGTAGCCTCCTCATCGACCTCTCCAGCCAGTCGCAGAACGTGTGCAAGGACGCACCCAGCGACTTGGCCAAGTTGATGGTGGTGTCGACCCCTATTCCCACGGGCCTGAGGTTTATGCGTAGCGGTAACTCCAAGCCGCCAAGCCATCTGGCCACGGCCTTGCCAGTCCACGTCACGACCCTGATGGGTAGCTGTCCGTAGAACGGGAAGAGCAGGGCCCCGATCGTGTAGATTATGTTCTCGGTCATCTTGGTGGCGAACTCGCCGAACTCTATCCCGGTGAGCTCGGCCATCTTGAGGGCGCCCCAGATGTCCCCTTCCCAGAAGGGCTTGAACGCGTCCTCGAAAGCCTTCTTCGTCGGCTCGACGATCGCGTCAAACAATCCCTTGACCCAGTCGACGAGCCCGTCGAGGGGCCCCGGCGAGTGGCCGCGGAACAAGTTTATGTATGCCATGCCCAAATCTGCGGTCAAGCTCTCGATTCCCTTGAAGGCGGCCACCACGAGGCCCTTGAGCGCTTCGGTGATTCCCCGAACCCCTTCCCAAAAGGCTTTCTGGATCGTCTCCCAGAAGGAGACCAGGCCCTTCCTGACCCATTCGAGGAAGTCTAAGAACTTCTTCCACGCATCCTGCAAGGGCTTGATGAACACCGTCTCGACGAACTTCCACGGATCGGTGAACATCCAGACGAACACGTCCCACCACGCCGGCGACTCCGCTTCGTAGAGCTTGGTCAGGTTCTCCCAGAACATCTTCATGCCCTTGTACGCGTCCTCGCTGAATCCCTCCTTGACCGATGCCCAGTAGTACGAGAAGTAGACCAGCGCCGGCGGCGGGGAGGCCGCGCCGAGGGTCACGTCCCAGTATGCCTTCGTCCACTTCCTCGCATAGGACGTCATGTGGCCCTCGAAGAGCTCGGGTAGCTGGAGTATCGCGTTCGTGAAGCCCATGAGAACCTTCCCGAGCTCGGTCAGCGCCTTTCCGAACTTCTCGAGCTCCTCCCTCAGCGCCTCCATCAAGTCCTTGTAGGACTGGATTATGAACTTCTGAACCTCCCTCGCGTTCTCGAGAATCCTGTCCGTCAGCTCCTTCGACGACCAAGTCAGGTTGTTTATGACGTCGCGGAAGTGCCTGTTCAGAGCCTCCTGTAGCCTGTTGTACGTGTCGAGCACCTTGCCGGTGAACCTGTCCATGTTCTCGATGATCGAGTCCATCAGCCTGTTGTAGGACTCCAAGATGGCGCTCGTGATCGTCTCGAGGTTTCGGGCCACGGCGTCCGTGAACTCGGTCATTATGTCCCTTATCATGTCCGCCGTGGCCTTGGCGGTGTCGACGATGGCGCCTATGATCGTCCTCATGTTGTCCGCCACGGTCTGGGCGAAGTCGGTCAGCGAGCGGTCTATCGTCTGGGAGATGAGCTCCATCCCCTCCACGATGGTGGAGTGGAGCTCCCTGATCCCGCTACTGAGGGAGTCGTACATCGCCGGGACGTATTCCTGCCAGATCCTCACCGCGGTCTGTATATCTCCCCTCAGCAAGGCTATCGTGCCCGCCAGCGACGCTCCCACGGAGCCTATCGCCGCCGCCAAGGACGCCCCCAGATCCGTTATGCGGGCGGCGAGGGTTCCCAATATCATGTTGGCCGCCTGCGCTATGCCCGCGCCCACCGTGGCGAACCCCACGGCGATCGAGGACGAGAGCTGTGTTATGGCCGTGCTGAGAGCGGCGCCCAGCTCCACTATGCTCGTGGATATTGCGCTGACTATCGTGACGGTCGCTTGGGCCACGGCCGCCCCGACTTGGGCTATGCCTGTCGCCAAGGACGCCGACGCGGTCGCTATCGCCGTGCCTATGGACGCCCCGACCTGCGCTATCGCGGTGCTGAGGGACGCCCCGAGGGCGGCTATGCTACTGGACAGCGAGTAGCCGAGTTGTGCTATGGCGCCCGAGAGGGCCGTCGAGACGTTGACTATCGCCACCGAGAGGGACGCGCCGACCTGATTTATGGCCGTGGCGAGGGACGCGCCGACGGAGGCTATGGCGGCGCCCAGAGACGATCCCATGGCGGCTATCGCGCCGCTCAGAGAGGTGCCGAGGGCGGTTATGGAGGCCGAGATGCTCGCCGCCACCGAGGCTATCGAGCGCGATAGGGAGGCGCCGACGGAAGATATGGCCGAGGACAGAGAGGAGCCGAGCGAGGATATTGCGGAGGACAGGGAAGACCCGACCGAGGAGATGGCCGAGGATAGCGTCGATGTCGCTGAAGATATGGCGGAGCTGATCGTCGAGGCCACGGAGGATATTGCGGACGAGAGCGTCGAGGCCACGGAGGAGATGGTGCTACTGAGCGTGCTACCCACGGTGGAGATCGCAGAAGACAGCGCCGACGCCGTGGAGGAGATCGCCGAGGACAGGGACGAGCCGACGGAGGAGATGGCGTTCGACAGGCTCGACCCCAAGCTCGTGATCCCGGCGTTCAGGGTATTGAAGTAGTCCCTGGTGGCGGAGGTGATCTCCCGAATTGCATCGCTTATCGCCGATCCCACCTCGCGGATGACGTGGGGGGCGACCTCGCCGACCTTTATCAGGACTTGGGCTAGGATGTCGGATATGAAGTCCTTGACCCCCTCTATGACCCCCCTGAGTTGCGACACGATCCAGTTCTTGGCCCCATCTATCAACGAGGTGAGGAAGCCCCTGAGCTGTCCGAGCGGATCGGTCACGCCGTGGACGGCCGACGCTATCAGATCCAACCTGACGTATTGGACGAACTCGGACTCGCTGAAGACGGCCGCGCAGGAGGCGCCGAAGGTCACCCCTTCCTCCGAGACCTCGAGCTGGGCGCTGAAGGCCACCTCCGCGATCAGCTCCGGCTCCTTGGCGAGGGAGTCAGCTAGGAGCTTGGCGACCCGGGCGATCTCCTCCGGCGACAGCTCTAGGGCGACCTCGTGCTCGCTCACGTTATCACCCTCTTGAGGAACTCCGTCCCGTAGGCGTACTCCATAAACTTAAGTTTGCTTACCTCTATCTTAAGCTTATCGAGCAGGTCTCGCTCGCTCCTCGCGTCCAGGGTGAAGATCTTCGACACGATCCCCTTGTACTCGAGCTGGATCGAGGCGTGGTACCACGGCTCCCCCGGTATCACCTCGGTCTTGCTGACCTCCAGTATCAGCGCTCGAACGCCATCTACCTCTACATAAAAAGGAGGAAGGGTTATCCGGGGCCTCTCCATCAATAGGTCTCTTGGTCTACCTTATATAAGAGGGTTGCGAGGGAGGCGGCGCGAACTTCCTGACGAGCTCGGTGAGCTTCTTGACCACCCTGAAGAGCTCCTTCGCCTTCTGGGCCAAGGGGCACTCGGTGACCTTCTCGCACTCCAGGGTCGAGTACTCGAAGGACAGCTCGTGGGTCTTCAAGAGGAGCTCCTGCATGAGGGCCGCGAGCTCGTCCCTGTACTCCTCAGGGATCGCCGCCGCCTCCGGGGCTACGGGGGCCGGAGCGCCAATTGCCTGCGCCTGCGTCGAACCCGCTTTCCTAACCGCTCTTTTTCTTGGCGTAGGTGCGGAAGCCATATCCTCGACCTCTCATACAAACATTCTAACACCTGTGTATTTAACCCTTGTCTGCTCCAGTTGTCGAGCCACCAGCTCTTGAACTCCTCGTCGCTCATATACCTCCAAGAGTCGTAGCCCCACTGGTGGACCTTGGCCTTCCAAGATATGAGCTGGAGGACGGCGTTCTTGTATTGTCGGATCTTCATGGAGTTGGACTCCTCCGGCGGGATCTGGGACTCGACCCACCTCTCGACGTGCTTCCTCATGGTCATCAGCAAGTGATATTGCTCCGCCCTGTCGCTTCGGTGCAACTCTTGCATCTCCTCGGGCCTGTTGTAGTTCCCGAACGCCCAAGGCGTCAGGGGTAGCTGGTTGATGAACTTGTAGTACTTGTGCAGGAGGAGGTCGAAGAGCTTCGGGTTCTTCTTCCCCTCCTCTTGGCTGAACGTCGACTCCTTCGGGAGCAGGAAGCCGTAGCCGAGCGGGGTCACCCCCAAGATGAAGCCAAACATGAGCTGGTCGAGGGTCGAGCACTTGACCTTCACCTCCCGCCCCTCGTGGTTGATGAACGTGAACTCGGCTAGTTCGCTGGACCTCCTGGCGAGCGGGGCCTTGCCGAGCGGGCTCAACCCGAGGATGAACGTGTCCCTCTGGGCGGAGAAGAGGAGGCTGAGCCTGTCGAAGATGTGCCTGTCGGTGGCCTCGGTCATGTCGAGCAACTTCCGCACGTCCTCCATCGATCCGAGGTAGGAGATGTCGGGGAGCCTGAGGAGCCTGAGCCTGTGGAACGTCGCCCTTATGAACTCTCGGGCGAGGACCGGGTCGTAGACTCCTCGGGCGTACATGGTGACGCCGTAGATCGCCTTCTCGGGCCTCGTCATCATCAGGTCTTGCTGGAACTGCTCCTTGAACATGGTCTGTAGCATCGACGGGAACTCCTTCATCCAGATGAAGAGGGACTCCATGCTTATCCTCTGGAAGTCGACCCAGATCCCCTGATCTATCTCCTCGTCGGTCGGCGTCTCGTACTCCTGATAGAGGTTGAAGGGCTCGAAGTCGATGGGCAATATCCCGTAGATCAGCCCGAGCCCGAGCTGGCTCAGGTCGAAGGGGTGGATCTGGAGCCAGAGCCACTCCGCAAACAGGGGCATTATGTCCAAGAACCTGATCCAGTTTATGCTGAGACCTTCGCTCGACAAGACCTTCAAGAAGTACATCAACTTCGCCTTTCTCCAATCTGGCTCTCTCCTGGGCACGCCGCGATCACCCCACGAGCCTCGGGTAGAGCTTGAGGATGTCGAACTTGCGGGCGTGCCGGGCGACGGCCCGCTTGGCCGCGGAATACTTCTTCTTGTCCGCGTGGAGCTCGCAGGCGGCCTCTATCGCCCGCAGGAGCTCCTCGGGCTTGTAGAGGTGCAGGGTGTAGAGGATTCCGTGGCCGCAGTCGAACCTCGTGACGGAGTCGTAGACCACCGGGATGTTGTGCTTCCCCTCGACTATCTCGTTGAGCGGCGCGTAGTCCAAGTACACGACCGGCACGCCCATGGCCTGAGCCTCCAAGACCGGGAGGCCGAAGCCCTCGCTCAGGGTCACGCCGAGGTAGAAGTCGAAGCAACCTATCATGGACAGGACCCGCTCGCGGGAGAAGTTGCCGAATCTCGGGTCCACCCTCGCGTTCTCCAGCCCCGAGTAATACTTGGCGGCGGCCGGCTCCGTCAAGATGTAGAACTCGGCGTTGGGCACTTGCTCCGCCGCGAGCTTGATCACCTTCGCGAGCCTGTCGTGCCCCTTGCGGGGCTGGGAGTTCGCGACGAAGCCGAAGAGAACCTTGCCCCGCCCCTTCCCGATCGGGCGGCTCAACTGCCTCGCCCGCTTAACGGCCTCCAAATCTATCCCGTGGTGGACGACGTCGACCACCCTGACCCCCTGCCCCTCGATCATGTCCCTGGTGAAGTAGCTGTTCGCCACCACCTCGCATTCCCTCTTGAGCCAGTCGTATATCAGGTGGGACTTCGGCTCGCCCTCGACGGTCACGTAGAGCTTCGACGGCACGCCCCACTTGTTCAAATCCCTCCAGACCATGAACCAAGAGGATATGGTTATCGGGCTGAAGACCGTGACGAGGATGCATCTCTCGAACATGCGCTTGGCGTCGATGGCCGACAGTAGCTGGGGGATCACGTGAACCTCGTGGCCGACCTTCCTCAAAGCCTTGGCAATATCGGCGGCGACGTTCCTCAAACTAACAGCTCTACTCGTGAGTATCCCAACTCTCGCCATCAGTAGAAAAAAATAGGAGGGTGGTTTTAAGGGTTGGTCTATCGGCTAGGCCCGACCCCCTTAGTACGGAATGGCCCAGCCGACCACGACCTGGATGATCTCGTCGCAGATCGATGGGTCTAGGCCGAACGCTGAGGTGTAGTAGCTCTTTAGCCCGGTGGCGATCTTCGTCGCGGCGTCTCCCTTCTGCCTCACTACGTGCTTAGTCAACGCCAGCGCGAAGGCCAAGTAGGTGGCCCTCTGGCCACCCGCGATACCGTACTCGTCCAAGATCGGCCTGACTAGGTCCCTGACGGTGCTGACGGTGTTCATTCCCTCCTGTGCCCTGTCGAGGGCCACTTGCTGGACCTGGGTGAATCGGTTGCCTATCGTTGTGGGGTCGAACTTCGCCTGGTACTTCTTCCACATGTCTAGGCCGGACTTGTAGAGCGGCATTTCCTACCACTCACCCCTTTTCCGTCGTCCTACACCTGCCTGAATGCTTATATAATGTTTCCCGTAAAGTTTTCTTGAGAAAACCTTGGAAGCCTTGACAGAGGTGGAGAGGCTGTTCACCCTCAGGGAGGCGGCGGTGCTACTCGGGGTCAGCTACTGGACGGTCTACGAGTTGGTAAGGAAGGGAAAGATCAGGGCCGTCAAGACGCCGAGCGGCAGGTGGAGGATTCCGAAGAGCGCCATGGAGGAGTACTTCAAGCAATTGTTCCAAAAGGAGGAGGTGGTGTAGATGAGCTACGACATCATCGAGCTCGTGGTTCCCAGCACCATCAGGCGCAGGCTCGAGAAGATCGCCAAGGAGAAGGGCGTGAGGGTGGAAGACCTCATAATGCGGGCGATAGTAAAGGTTATAGAGGAATTTGGGGAGTGATGCTTAGGGGGATCAGGTCTTGTCGCTCCAAGCGAAGGTCTTGAACCTGTTGAGCGGCGTCAGGGACCCGGTATTGAGGATGGACGTCGCCACCACGATATTCTACTTGGCGGACATATTCGCCTCCGGGAGCGCCAAGGAGGGCGACGTGAGGAGGGCTCTCTACGAGGTGTGCACGGATGTGATAAGGGCGACCAGGCCCGACTTGGTGGACGAGGAGGTTCGAGAAGAGGCGGAGCGGATGACGAACGAGCTCATCGCGGCCTTCAGGACAGAGACGCTGAGGCGGAGGATCTCCACCCGCTTCCGGGCGAGGGGCCTCCCCACGCTATAGCATGAACACGTAGAAAGCGGAATAATCTATGCGATCCCAGCCTGACTTCATGTAGATGAGGACGTTTTCATAAGCTCCCTAATAGCATCCTGAATCTAATCCTAGAGGAGGGCGGAGAAGATGAGGATGGAGAGGAGAGAGAATAAAAAGAGATTTTGAGGCGAGGGTAAGGGGGTAGGTTAGATACCCAAAATGGGAAAGGTGAAGATTTTTTAGATAACTCCGTATACCTGATTATCGAGGGTGGAGACGGTGGAGAGGTTGGATCGGATAAGCAAGCTCCTAGACCGGCTCGCGGAAGAGGACTTTACACTCGAGAACATTGTCGACAACTCAGACCTCGAGCTCCTACTCGGCACTCGTGAACTCGTGGAGGCTGAGACGGCTACTCGCTCAAGGTACTTGAAATATATCACGAAGCGGGGCGATGTCCTCTATCCTCCAGCCCGCGAGGCCCTCTATAAGGCGCTCAGGGAGAGGGCTTACCTCGACGCCATCCTCAAGGCGGCCTTAGACTTCCTCGGAATCTGTGGGCCCCATAAGCTCGACTACCATCGCTTCGCCTACAAGCTCGCGAAGAGGCTCAAGGGCATGAGGGTCGAGCGCTGGCCTCAGATCTTGGAGGAATTCACTATTTGGTGGGAGAGACCCGTCAAGCTCGACCCCAAGGCCGCCAAGGTCATAACGATCCTAACCGCCAAGGTTCTCTACCAGCTCCATTACGGAAAGCTGAGGCTCGAGAAGATCCCCCACGAGATCCTCTATCCAGAGGTCAAACATGGAGGTGAGGAGCGAGCCGTCCAAGGGGGCTCTGGGGAGGGTTGAAGCTTTTTATAGTATCTTGGGCTTATTTTGTTGAGGTGCGTAAGGATGCCGTGCCCGCTCTTGGGTAGGTGCAGGAAGAAGGTCGACTTCGACACCTATACGGAGTACTGTTCGTCCACCCTTGAGGAAAAATGGAGGGAGTGCGACGAGTTCAAGAGGCTCACGAGCGGCGAGAAGACGCCGAGCGAGTGGAGCAGTGTGCTGTCGCCGTTCGGCCCCCCACTCCCGCCGTCACGAACCCCAAGCACTAGGAGGACCACCACCACGACCCGGAGCACCTAGCCCGGCGAACAGCCTGATGTAGGCCAGCGACGCCAGGCGCATGATGTGGAATAGTGCCTCCTGCGCCAAGGGCATCGGCTTTCCCTCCAGCCCTAGCTCCTCCGCTAACTTCCCCATGACCTGGTCGAAGAGGTCCTTGTCGTCGTTCAGGTCTGAGACTATCAGGCCGACGATGAGCTTCGACAAGACCTTCGGCTCCGGCGCCCTGAGGCCGTTCGACTCCAGCCACTCCTTGAGGCTCTTGTAGTGGCGGTTCACGATGGACTCGACGAAGCTCTCGAAGTCGCTCATGCCATTATCCCGTCGTTACCGCCTCTTTTGTTTTTTCCGCTTCCTCTTCTTCTTGCGCCTCCTCCTCTCCTCTTCCTCCTCCTCGTCCACCAGATCCATATACCAGCCCATGGCCCACACGTCGCTCACGCATCTCACCCCACGGTCTTGACATACCTCACCCTGGAGACGCCGAGGGCGCCGAGGGTCCGCATGATTATGTAGTTCGCGAGCCTCTTCCGCCTCTTGAGGTAGGACTGGGGCACGTAGAACTCCTGCCTCTCTAGGTCGACGTAGATGGGTATCCTGTCCCTGACCCTGACCCTCCTGCCGTCCTCCAGCCTCTTCCAGCTCTTCCTGTCGATGACGTGGAACTTCCTGCCGTTCAGCTCGACCTCCCTGAGCCTGAACTCGTGGGTCGGATACCTCCTCCTCAAGCCCTCGACGTATTCCACGAGGTCTTCGAGTTCCAGCCTCCTCGGCTCGGATTTCTTCACGACCTCGAAGAGCTGGTCGTACCTGCCGAACTGCCCCTTGCCCCTGACGACGGGCACGTGCTCATCGAATATCTTGACCAGTCGGATCACTGCCCGCCACCCCGGCGCTTGGCGAGGTACTCCTCCACCGCTTCGGCGATGAGGACCGAGAGCTTCCCCACGGGCCTCACCCACCGCTCGGCGGCGAGCTTCCAGAGCTCCTCGTACAGGCGCTTCGGTAGTATTATGGTCGTCCTCACGACCTCCTCCTCCGGGAAGTTCTTCGACCTGGGCACGATCCCACCTCTCCACAATATAACTACTTTTAGGCATATATAAGTTTTCTATGCCTTTTCACCGAATTGGGGGCGCTTGGGAAAAAAATTATGTGGGGTGTTCACCAGCTCTCCGGCGATCCATCCGACTCCGTCAGCCGGTGGTAGATGAGCAACATGTCCAGCCAGTGGAGCACGGTCAGGTATATCGCCCACCAGGGCATCGGCCACACGAAGAACAGCGGGACGCCGAAGACGTTGGCGCTCGCCAAGAGGAACAGCCTAGCCACCGTCTGGAGGAAGGCGTGGAGCTGGAGGGTCTCGAGCAGGGCCAAGGACACGGCGATGGAGAAGGCTAGGGAGATCGCCGCGTTCAGCGCCAAGTATTGGAGTATCTTCCTCATGGCCCACCTAATAGAGTATCCGGTCGATGATCGTCTTCGGCCTCAGTATGCCGAGGATGAAGGCGCAGTGCAGTCCGCCGACCTCGGCGTGCTCCGCCTGGAAGTGGGTGACCTTGAGGCCCCTAGCCCAGACCTCGTTGTTCAGGAACTGGTGGAGGATGTCCGCGCCGCGGTCGTCCCAGGGTATCAGGCCGTACATCACGCCGTAGTTCGGCCTCGCCTCCAAGGCTATGTAGAGCTCCTTGTCCCCGACCTTCTCGATGGCGAACTTCTTCGTCAGGAGTCTGCCGGAGGTGACGAAGTTCAGCCAGATGTTGTAGACGCCCCAGATGAGCAGTGCTATCGCTATGCCGGCCAAGAAGAACGCGAGCGCTATCTGGCCGGGGGTCGGCGGGAACCAGTGGTAGAGCAGGATGCAGGCGCCGTAGAAGAACCAGAGCCCGAGGATCAGCGGGACGCCGGCCAAGCCCTTCCTCCAGATCGCCCAGATCGATATGACGGCTATTATCACGGCCTCTATTATCAAGGGGTTCATGTCCATCTAACCCCCAGCAAAGGTCGTATATATTTGTATTTGCAGACGATGAAGAACTCCGAGCTACCGGCGAAGAGCAAGCCCACGAAGGCGTCGTCCTCGCTCGGCTTGTCCGAGGTGGCGAGGAAGGTCGGAGACCCGCTGTCGCCGGGTCTGGCCAGCCCGCGGACCACTATCACGTCCTCGAATATCACCCACTTGTCTCCGTAGAAGACCTTGACCTTCGCCGAGTCCGCCTCCACCCTCCCGAAGGTGACGCCGGTCGTCCTCCCACTCTTCCACACGGTCTTCTCCAATATCCCGTCGCCCGGGTGGGAGTTCTTCGGGTGTATTATCGAGCCGTCGTCCAAGTAGACCCCCTCGACGAGCTCCCGCGATTCGTCGACGGGCTCGAAGGTGGCGCAGGCGCAGTCGACCTTGGCGGGCTCCTCGCCGGCCGTGCACCACTCCTCCAGCAACCAGCCGAGGAAGAAGCAGATTATCCTCTTCCACCAGGGGAGCTTTCCCTTCGGCGGGACTGGAACCAACCGCTTGACCACTCCGACGACGTCGTTCTTCCCTCCGCCGTCATATTTACCGGGCTGTAAGACCTTGGTCTCCCCCGGGGTGCCCTTGAAGACGTGCCAGTTGCTCACGAGCACGCGAGAGCCGTCGGTCTCGTCTATGAAGCACCCCGAGAGGGTCCCGGCCGTGACCTCCTCGGAGCCTATGCTGATCCCTCCTGCTAGGGTCTTGAAGCGGGCGGTTCTGTCCACCCCCTAGCACCTCCTAAAACGCCGTAAATCTGCCGCTGATTTTTATGGTTACCTTGCGCCCCTGGATCTCCTTCACGCCCAAGGCCCTGGCCTTGGCGTCATCCTCGACGAAGATCACGACCTCACCCTCCTTTATCTGGTAGCCCATCACGCCGTCCTCCATCAGTAGTTTGTCCAATACCTTCGCGACGGGGTCTCGCTTGGCCATCGGCGATCACCTCACAGGACGTAGCGGTCGATCACCAAGAGTGCCCAGCCTATAGCGACGAGGGCTCCCCCGCCTATGTAGTCCCCAGCTTGTATCTGTTGTACTCCGAGGGTTATCAGGGCCACCGCTATCGTGTCCTTAGCTCCCTCTCCAACCGCCCTTAACGCCTTAAACTTGCGTGGCATGGCTCTCACGCTATCGGAAAGCATCGCTCACTTTAAGGTTTTCGACTACCAGACCTTCGCGCCGCAGGACTCGCATATTCCCGTCAGCGTGTTGACCGGCCCGCCGCAATAGGGGCACTTGTAGCCCTCCTTGACCTCCTCTTCCTCCTCCCTCCGCCTGAGCTCCTCGTATGGGATCTCGGGCTCGGGCCCGGGAGGTCTCAAGGGCTTCATCCTCCTCGGAGGCGGGGCGGCTCCCCTCAAGAGCTCCTCCAGTATCTCCATATAGGTGGCGGCCCCGAGCTGGGCGACTGCCGCCACTTCCTCCTCCTCTTCCTCCAGCTCTTCCTCTTCCTCCTCCTCTTCCTCCTCGCTCAAGGAACCCACCTCTCACCACTAAGTGCCGTCAAGCTGGAAAAAAATGTGTTGGAGGTCAGCCCTTCACGATGTATCGCTCGCCGTCGGAGTATAGCTTGGTCCCGAGGATTCTCACTATCACGCCCCTCTCCGCCGACTTCCACAGCTCCACGTCCACGCCCTCCCCCCAGATCTGGCTCGGGGAGACGTCCAAGATCTCCAGCGGGTTCTCATGTAGCACGTCCCCGGTGAAGACCTCTATCTTGTCCTCCGGGTGGGTGTAGACGACCAGGGTTCCCTCTAGGACGAGGAATCTCTCGCCCATTTACTCCAACCCACCTGTACAGAAAAAAGTGGGGTTGTTAGGATCTCGCCTTCACCACGGTCACTTCGTGGGGCACCGGCCATATCAACACGACTCGGTTGAACCAGTTGTCGACCTTCCAGACCTCGGCCAATCCTTGGGCGTCGTAGACGAGCCAGTAGTCCGGCTCGCGGTCCCAGAACGTCATCCCGGCCTTGATGTTCTTGTTGGCGTCGGCGATCCCCAAGTTGGGGCCTCCGCCGAGGTAGATCGGATAGGGCTCCTCGTAGACGCGCTTGCGAACCTTCACCAGTTTCTCGACTGGTTCGCACTCAAACCAGCATATCTTGATGCATTGGGGCGGCGGGCAGTGGCAGTGTGGGTCTATGGGAATCGGGCAAATCTCTTCGCAGTGCTTGACCAGGTGGCACTCGGTCACGGTCTTGTCTTCAGTAACGATCTTCGCGGGTCCCTTGGCCATCTCCATCTTCACGATGCCCTCGACGGGGACGACCAGAACTTCAGAGCCGAGGGGCACTTGGGCGGTCGGGGTGGAGTCGTAGATCGGCTGTTTCCTGCATCCGAGCAGTGGATCGCATATCTCTCCGTAGCCTATGACCCTCTTCTTCCAGCCCGCGAAGCCGTAGCCCTCCACCTCGCTTGCGGTCAGGTTTACCGCCGCCTTGGAGTATATGGTGACGTTCAGCCCCGTCCCGTACACCCACTCGACGATCATCACGCCCTCGTTGTCGATGAACATGTAGTCCTTGAACTGGATTATCCCGTCGAAGATGTACTTCGCCCTGACGTATCCCTCGACGAGGTGTAGCTCTCCAACCAAGACCTCGACTCCCAACTCGCCCGGCAGGGCCAGCATGAACTCCTCGATGACCTCATACTCCGGCGTCCCCGGCTTGAAGACGAACTTGGCGCCTCCCTGCCACCACTCTATATGCTTTCCGTAGACGTAGTAGAAGGCCACGTTCTTGTAGGGCTTCCTCCCGTTGTCCACGTGGATCTCGACGGTTTTGACGGCCATAGCCGGCGCCGAGAGCGTCGCCGTCATCAGAAGGCATAGCAGAAGGGCCGACAGAACGAAGGCCGAAAACCTCTTCATGCGAGAAAAAGGTGGTGCTGGTTTTATATATATTTCCCGCACAGCCTACCACCAATCGTCCTCGGTTATCGGCCTCAGCGGCCTTATGTTGCACTTGGCCCGATTACAGCCGAACTGGCGGAGGCTCTGACAGCCGTAGAGGTACCCGTGCTTGAGGACGCTCTCGAAGGCGGCCCGCACCTCTCGCTCCGGGAGCGGCGGCCTGTTCTTGGCGTTCCACTCCAAGAGCTTCCTGAGGACGGTCTCCGGCCTCAGCCTCCTGAAGTGGAGGAGGTAGCTCGCCAGCCTCACGCACCCCTCGTTCCTCATCCCCATCGGCAAGCCCTTGAGGATGAACTGTATGCAGGGAGGGGGCTTGCCCCTGTAGGGCTTGCCCGCCAGCAACCCGTGGAGGTCGAGGAGCCTGTCGCCGGTCTGGGAGTCGTAGGCGGTCGAGATCTCCACGCCCAGCTT
>QMZE01000006.1 GCA_003663025.1 Archaeoglobales archaeon | reverse complement strand
CTCATTAAGAGATCCACTACCAGTTACTAGTTGAAGGTATGTTTTATTGACCCAAGCTTTAGAAAGAGATCCTGTGACCTCTTCATTCCCTTCGACTAGATCAGTTGGTTGTCTACCACCTATTTGATAGAAAGCTTCTAGATTAGTAGCTATTTCAACAGATGCTGAATCTGCATGCCCTATTTCTACATCATCCTTGTAGATTTTTGCATTCCAACCTTTATAGACAGGCATTCTCTTTTTCACCTAACATTAAAAGGAGCAAAGTTTTATTTAAACGCTCTTAACAATTAAGAATAAAATAATCTAGATAAAAGCAATTTTGACCAATAGCATGCCAACACCAAACTTTGAATTTTGATAGTTTCTTTCCTTCAACAAGATGAGGTCTCACATTGTATTTGGTCCAGTCGTTATATAAAGTAAATTCTTTTGTGGTAGAAGAACCATCACTATAGGTAGCTACCCATTTCATATATGAGGTTTCTGCGCAAATACGGGCATAAAAATAAAGTTCATTAATAAAATTAACAGGAATAGGAACTCCATAAATATCTTCAAAATTCTGCTCAATTGAGGAAGTACCAAAACCTACGGCACATTTACTTCCATCTTTTCCTAAGTCACCAATTTCCCAAGTTCCAGATTTTGACCAATAAGAGAAATCTCCAGTTTCGAAAGAATTATTCTTAAACATTTGTCCCGAAAAATAATATGGAGTAATGCTTTTAGCTATAAATTGAAAGTCTTCAGTGATTATCCCGCCTTGTCCTCCTATGAATGAGCCTTTTGATAGTTTACAATTTTCTACCAAAATACCCATTTTATCCACTTCAAGATCTAGTTCAAAGGTACTAGATGAATTTAAAAGGTTAAAGTAATAAGAATTAACCCAAGCTTTCTTAAAACTTCCTTGAAGTAAACGTTCTCCAGGAATTATTGTTGAAGGGAACCTTGCTCCAGCTTCAAAATAAGTCTCAGAGTTTTCCTCTATTTCTAATCTCCAGTTTTCGACATATCCTATTTCGATCCCATCAAGGAATAATTTTGCTTTCCACCCTTTATAAACTGGCATTAGACAACAGCCACAGATTTAGCTATGAAAGTATAATCTTCAGTTAAAACTCCTTCTTGAGGGATAGTAATCGTTCCTTTACTAAATTTACAGTCATAGACATATAATCCTAATGCAAAACTAGGTGACTGCCCTGGAGGTTTATTCCAGACTTGAATATAGAGATCGAAAGAAGAAAGACTTCCTGAACCAGAAATCAAACTTAGATAAGTTGTATCAACCCAAGCTCTTTTGAAAGAGCCAGTAATATTCATAGGTCCTTCCACTATTTGAAGGGTACTTCTATTCCCTGCTTCGAAATAAGCTTCTAAAGAATGATCTATATCAATTCTTACTTGTTGGACTTTGCCAACTTCAGTACCATCTATTAGTATCTTTGCGTTCCAACCTTTGTAAACTGGCATTTTATTCCCTCGGCCATAATACTGTTATTCTTATAGTTATAGTTTTTCTATGAAGAAGATTATCTTCATCTAGAGGATGAGAGAACATTCCAATTTCTTCAATGTCCAGAATTCCATGACTATTCTTTAGAGTTTCTTTTCCCGTCTCGAGGATTCTGATAACTTTTTCAGCAAGGAAATCTCTCAATTTAGTACCTACATAAGTTGTAGAATCAAAAGTTGCTTTATCGTTCATCTTAACCCAAACATCAATATCATAATCAATCATAGCTACTTTTGCTAAAGTAAATGTACTTCCACTTTCTGTTATTGGAGAAATTTTATCCCCGATTCCTGCAGGACTTAAGATAGCTCCTGTTTGAGTAACAGATATCCTTGGGAAAGTAGCATCCATCCGAGGATAATCACTGTAAATCCAATTCCCACTTCCATGGGGATTTGGCATATTATTTCTCAGATGTGTGACAAGAGCTGTAGTTAGATTAACGAGCCACAATTTGTACTTTCCCTCTTTTACTTCTCATTATAGTTCTCTTCTTGACCTTAATTTCCTTTTCTAAGAACTTAAGAATTTCTCTATGTCTTCTTGTTACAATTCTATAGATCCAAGGATTTGTTCCTGTTCTAGCAGGTTGTTTGACCTTTCTTGTAATTACCCATGTTTTCGCCCCTTTTTTACCTGGTGGTGGTCTAGCTACTTTTGGATTTCTAAAGACTAAAGTTCCTAATGGGAATGTCATTGCCTTTCCTTTAATGGTAATTGCTCTTCTCCCAGAATGTAGAGAGAGTAAAGCCATCAAAGCATGATAAGCAGGACTTCCTCTTATACTTCCTCCTGGAATCCCTATTGTTCTATACTTATACTTTCCATGTGTGGTTCTTATAATTTTTAAATGTTTTCGTATTAATCCTTTAGGTACTGAAGGGTTATTCCCACTATAAACTGGTGTTTCAGAAATTACTTCTGGATAAATAGAATAAATCCAATCAGAGAAAGCTTTAAAATAAGCCTCAGCAATTGGCTCTTTAAGATGTTTAGGATAACGTGCTTTAAGTACTAGCCCGATTACTCTTACTTTCCTTGGCATTAGATCACTCTCTTAAGAACCGCTCTTTTGTACCAGATCTTTTCTCCATAATAATAGTCTTCTATTGAATCTATTCTCCAAGTTTTACTGTTCCAAGTAACTTCGTCCTCAGCTTCAATACTAATTGTTTTTCCTCGGACTAAATATGATGGAAGAAAAAAGCCAAAAGCATCTCCTATGCTCAGAGTGCCAGGAACTACATAAGCTAAGTCCTCAGAAGTTATTTCCTGAATTTCAGCTTTAATTGTATAAGTTCCAGAAACACTTCGACCTCTTTGGCCATAAGCATCTTCTTCATCACTATAGGAATATTTAGTAAGAGTAACTTCCTTTCGAAGAATTTTCTTAAGGACATACTTAGGTGGTATCTTTAACATAGCGTTTCCTACCTCTACTTTCTTCATAATCAACTACAGTCCCTGGTCCCCTGAATCTACCTTTTATCCTAGGAGCAAGAACCATTTTTCTATATCTGACATAGTCCATAGGAACAGAAGTTATTTGGTTGACTATTCTAAAGAACTCTTCTCTTAATCTTTCCCATGGTTGAACACTTCTTACTCTTATCCCACCAATTGCAAAAGTTTCTGGCACTAGATATTGTTCTCTAGCAACCCAAAGCATTCCAGCATAATAAGCTGTTGCTAAATTAACTAAATCCCAATCAATAGCTTTAGTATAATAGGAATAATCTATAGTTATTTTCTCCACATCAGTAGATGGTGCAGAACTTAAGACAAATTTCCCATGTTCGGGATAAAAAGTAGAAACAGTAGCTTCTACCCTTGAACCAGGGTCATCTTCATCAGTCCATAAATAAATAGTAAAATCGTTAGTAGTTATTTTCTTATCAAAGTCTGTATCTGCTATGAACTTATTAGAAACAGAGAAAGTATTATTACTTCCATTTATAGACCCTGTCATGGTTTCATCTTTAATTTGAACTTGCCAATACTTAATTACTACGTGTTGAGCTTTATCTATAAATTCTTCTAGAATATCATCAGGTGCATCTTCTATAGTAACACCCAATAAGTCTCTAATCTCTTGAGGAGTAGTATACATCTTCCTCACTAGAAATACTTCATCTACCACACATTTAAACCTTATGAGAAAACACACAAATTAGAACTTAAAATATTTGGGAGAAAAAACAAAAAGAAAAGGTTAAACGATCACACAGGATCGTAACCTAAATTTTATTTAACTTTTAACTGGCAGCTTAAAGATCAGCTGAACCGTCTGTTATGTTAACTATCAGTTCCAGAGCATCTTTGTCTGTTACCTTGACACCATACTCCACATAGAAGTATAGTTCTATCGAGTCAGTTGCAGGATTATCCCATCTCTTCATATCTAGCCTTCTTCTTACTGCAAACCAAGCAGCTCTGGTTGGGTCTATAACTAGAGCAGCTCCATCAGGCATTTGAGTTGTAACCAAGACTTTCAGACCAGCTATCTTACCTATCTCACCATTGACTATTGGTTCATTAGTTCCATATTTAGCAGCATCAATGAACATATTGCTCTTCAGAATTCCACCCAAAGCATTAGGATGAATTACTATGAACTGAGGACGCCATTTTCTTGCTTTAACTGCTGTTACTGCTTTGACTATTGCTTTATAGCCATTCACTGACCAAGTGCCTTCAGAGAGAGCATCTACACAGTAACTCTTACCATGAGCAGATTGCCAATAAGTTATTGTACAAGCACCTGAAGCAACTATTTTGCCATCATAGTAATCTGCCTTTACAAAGTTACTTTCTGACTCTTCAACATAGACAAGAGCTCCGCCAGATATTGTCGCAGTTCCTGCAGCTCCAAAGGTATGAGCATCCTCTGTATAATCCAGCAATGCTTTCATAATATCAGAGTCTTCTTTGTCTGCCAAAGCAATTCCTGCTTCTGTGACCGCATCCCTTATCAGGTTAAGTTCACAGCCTTCTATAGCTTCTTGAGTTATGTGCACTGCCACACCCTTCTTTGAGGGCGTAATTGTATTAGAAGTATAAGTTATTTTGGAGCTAGATAGTTCTGTTCCTTCTGAAACATCTTGAGCTGTCAAGGTTCCTCTGCGTCCAATTACTATTGAACGCCCTTTAGTCCTAACAAGGTCTTCATTTATTCGGACCAAGTTACGACCAAATCTACGAGCCCTTGCAGCTTCTTCTACTTCATCAAGGATAACCTTTGGTATCAAGTCTGTGATAGCAGAGACACTTATTGTACTTGCCAGTTCTTCTAAACTTTTCATTTTTATATTCACCCTTGTATATTTACAAGAGTACGTAATATAGAAAGAAAGAATTATATTTAAAAGTAGTCCTTACTATTCTCTTCCTCTTTTTATAAGATCATGCTTAAGGGCATAGTGCAAGAGTTCAGCTACATCGTATTCTCGAAGCATCTCTTCTATTTCTTCTCTGCTAGGCTGATCTTCTTTTACTTCTGTATTTGAAGGTTTAGAAACCTGTTGCTGAATTTGCATTTTTTGGATTTCAACAAGACTCTCTACTGCTTTCTTAAGTTCTTTGATTTGCTCTTCTAGAGATTTTTCTTCTGACATCGTCCTTCCTCTTTAGAGAGAAGCTTAGAATTTTTTCTTCTTGATTAGCTCAAGAAGGATCTCAGGGTAGTTTTCCCTGACAAATTTCTCTAGTTCTTCTGGAGTAGGTTCTTTCTTTTCTTCTTTAGGCTCTTCAGCTTTTGGAGCTTCTTCTTGGACTGTTTCTTCTTGCTTAGTTTCTGCAGGTTTCTCTTCTATGGGTTTTTCTTCTGAAGGCTTAGATTCAACTTTGGGCTCTTCTACCTTTGGAGTTGCTACTTCCTCTTTTTTAACTTCTGGTTTAGGTTCCACAGGTTGTTCTGTCTTTTCTATTTCTTCTTTCACTTCTGGTTTAGGCTCTTCTGTTTGAATTTCCTCGGTTTTCTCGACTTTAGGTTCGACTGGTTTACTTTCTTCTGCCTTTGGTGTCTCTTCTTTGATTTCCTCTTTCTTTTCAGCACAAGGTTCTTCAGGACATGGTTTCTTTTCTTGAGGAGCTTCTTCCATTTTAGTAACCTCAGGTACTTCATTCCCTAACTCCTTTATATCTGTTGCCGACTTCTCTTCAAGAGACTTAGTTATTTCTTCTGTTTGTTCTTCAATTGTAGCAGACTTCTGTTCTTTTTTCCATTCAGCAGCACAAGCTTTCATTCTCTTAACAACATCCGGAATTTCTTCTGCCTTTTCTTTCATACACTTTTTCATAAAGTCTTTGTAATTACCTGCTAATTCTAGAAGATCTAAAAGTTCTTCTTCTGCTGATTTCTCTTCTGGTTTAGGTACACATTTTTTCTGCTCAGGATCCCAAACTTGTCCTTCTGGGCATTTATATTCTGGTTCCTTCTCTTGTTTCTCTTCTTTTTCTTTTTCTTCTTCCTCTTCTTCCTCTTCGTCTTCTTTGTCTGCATCAGACTTAGGCATTGGATATTTACCGTAGTAAGGATAGTAAGGATATCCATAGTAAGGATATTGCCCTTTGCCGTAGTAAGGATATTTGTAGTAAGGATATCCATAATAGCCATAGTACACTGAAACTACTTTTCTACCTCTTTTCTTAAGTTCTGCTACTTCTTCAGGACTCTCAAGTTCTAAGACAGCCCAAAGAGATTTCTTCTCTGGTTTCTTTGCTTTCTTTTTCTTCTTTGGCTTGTAAGGATAGTATGGGTAATACGGATAGTATGGATATGGGTATTTGCCATAGTATGGATAAGGATATCTATAGCCATAGTAATAAGTCACTACTTTCTTTCTTGCATTCTCTTCTAGTTCAGAAAGATCTTCTAGTTCAACAACAGCATAGAGTTTTGGTGATTCTATTTCAGAGAGATCGATTTCTTCTTCCTCTTCCTCTTCCTCTTCTTCCTCAGTTTTCAATTCTTCAAGGACTTCTTCTTTTTCTTCTTTTTCTGACATTTTTTCCACTGCCTCTTTCTTTTCAATATTTATATTTAATCTTTTTGACAGTTCTTCTACTGCAAATATGAAACACTTATCACATGCAGGAGACTTTACGAGAGAAAGTTCGTTGAACAAGTAATTAAAGCCTATAGACTGTTCAGAGTTAATTGGGAACTTGTCTAACCAAGTTGAACAAGAGACTGCTGGGAAAGTTCCATCTTTAACTTTCTTAATAGCTTCTGGGTCTGTAACTTCTGCCTTAAAGATTAAGGACCTAAGAGTAGGATCATAATAAGTTTCTAAGACTTTGCCAACAGTTCTATCCTTAAAGTGTTCATCTAAACCATGTTCAACTTTCAAAGGTTTGCCCTCTAGTCTCTTAACTGCTTTCGCTATTTCCTCTTTCGGATAAAGAACATTTTTCCAGACTCCTTCAGTCAAGGCTACTCCCGAAATTATTAATTTCTCCTTTTTCTCTTCTAATGAAATAAAAGGAAGAGAAAACTCTACTTTCTCATGAGTAATATTCTTAGCCGTTTTCAATAATCTTTCTAATTGTTCTCTCTCAGCTTTAATTACATCAAATATTCCAGATGAGTCTGAAATATCCAATATCTCTCACCTACTCTTAAAGAATTGAATATTTTTATTTAAGTTCTTCTTCATCATCTAATATCTCCCATAGAATAGGAGTAAAGTCCTTCTTTCCAATACAACTTAATTCTTCCTCAAATCTAACTACTAAGTTTCCCGTTAGACTTAATTCCATTTTTACGGGATAAGAAAGGATCCCTCTTAGAGGGAACTTATGAGCAAAAGGAATAGAAGTCGAACCAATTAAAGAAAGACTTTTACTAAAACTTAAAGACGGAAAGCCTGTAATTAGAAACTTAGAAAAGAAAGGAGAAAAAGGAGCTCCTTTAACTAAAACAAAACTTTTGTAGGGAAATACTTTATCACCAAAGACTTTAATTGTTTCTCTGAACTTTCTTCGTCTAACAGGAATTACTCTAGTAATTATTTTCTTAATAACTTTAATTATCCATTTAAGCCAGCCATAGCCTTGAGTAATAAGAGAAGAACCACCTAGTCCCTTAGTTACTATACTCATTAAACAGGAACCCTCTCTGAATAAGCTTTCTTCTGTTCTCCTTTGAGCAAGAATTTCTTAAGTATAGTCTGACCATCAGTATCATAAATTATTAGATAATCTCCTTCTATCTTCCATCTTCCAGTTTCTACCTTCTTCAGAAGAGTTACATCACTCTCTATGTTCTCTATTTTACTCTTAACTGTACTTCCATCTTCAACATCCCAGACTTTCTCAGCTATATCTGTTTTGTCACTTTCAGTAAGGCCAGAAGTCATAGAGATAATTCCTTGAGAAGAAACCTGAAAAGTAATAGAAATAACTCCTGCTCCAGGAAGGACAATCCTTTCAGAACCATCGTCAGTTATTATGGTTCCGATTAAAACTAATCTATAATTTCCTTCCTCAGGAGCTAGCTTCCATCCATTCGTAAGCATGAAAATCTTATCCGTATAAACATTTCCTCCAAGAGGAGCATATCCTGTTGCTGACATCGGACAAGAGTAAGAAATCCCTTCTGGATTATCTGCCCAATCCATAGCTTGATTATAAATATCTTGAACATCGATTTCTATTGGATGAACAGTAGCTTTATATCCAGGAGTATAAGTTCTTGTTAAAGAAGTTTTTAAAATAAAGTTTTGCCCTGACCAAGAAGAATATTCATATCTATCTGATTCTCCAACATAAATTCCAGCAGGCCATCCTAAAGTAGCTAAAGCATCTGAAGTCCCCGGCTTAAGTCTAAAGGCATAGACATCACCTTCATATCCTTCCTTGTATCTTATTCCAACTCTTTCTCCATTATGAAAAGCCTCTAAGTATTGATTATGTGGAAAAGGGGAAGAGAGTTGTTGATTAATATGACTTACGATTGAATCTAAATCAGGACAATTCTGATTAAGAGTAACTTGAGTAAACTGATTATAAGAAGCTTTAGAATAAACATAAAAATTTTCAGGAGAGGAGGACCAATCATGTCCTCCCGAGAGATCTACAGTCCCCATACATTCTGCTTTTGACAAAGCTAGACTTATTTGTCCCTCATCAGGTGTCTCAGCAGGAATAGTTTCATTTACAGTAACTGTATTGGATCCAACTGTTGCCTCTGAGATAGTAAACTTTTGAGAAAGGATTTGGATCCATTTCATAGAAGGAAGGAAATTAATTGTCATTCTGTATCACTATACTTGGATTAAGTTCCTTGAATTCTTTGTATTTATACCACTGAATCCACTTTCTATTTCTGCCTTTGATCATTACTTCTACATACTCTTCTAGCTTAAGAGTGTCGTTGTTTACTGCATCTTTGACAGCAAACTTCACTTTTTTGAAATATAGTCCTTCTCGTATTCTTCCATTTGGATCTTTAAACTTCAAAGCTATTCACTCTCTTAAGTCACAATTCCATCTGAAGTTCTAATCGCTGAAACTCTCAATCCTGTATCAGTGAAAGTAGCTGCTAGTTGGAATGGGATTATTCCTTTCCTTCTGACTACTACTAAGACATATCTATCGGCTATATACTTTACTGTTACTGACTCTTGAGAAGCATCTGCTTGTCTATCAAGATAAGGTACATAGGCCTTGTCAGAAGAAGTATAAGCTCTTGAAGTTGTTCCTTGTATCATGAACTTCTTGTTGTCAAAGTCTATTGAGTTGTATGCATAGATATCTTCTCCTTCAGTAGGTTGTCCTACATTATATCTAACTCGAATAACACCTGGCATGTCTTCTTCTTTATATGGAGTATCTACAGGAATTGATTCTTGTACTTGGATATAATCCACACCAGAACTTTGACCGGCTAGAGTAAACTGAGACTTATTAATTGTTTCAGATCCTGCTCCAGTAGTTGGAAAGATTGCTACTCTGTCTCCAGAAACTAAGTTTGTCACCACATAAGATTGCCAGTTTGGAGGATCATGAGTTGAGTTATTATGATCTATTAACTGATAGTTTCTGATATCATTGATATCCATATTTTGTATCCAGACTCCTCTAGCACCAAAGAACTTGCCACCAGCAAAGGTACCTAGAGGTGATGTCTTCTTTACTTGTGTATAAGAAGTATCTGCTTTCTGATATTGCTCTCCCACTATTTGATAGATAGTTGAAGACCCATCAGTTGGATAAAGGATGTAATTAGAAGTTCTTCTACAAAGATATTTCACAAACTCATATAACTCAGCAACAGTTTTCGAGCCTAAGTCTATGACTACACTATAAGGTTTCGCTCCTTGGCCATCGTCTATGTCTTTGTTAATTGTATTATCGAATACCAAAGTTCCAGCAGTTTGCCCAGACCAGTTATAGTCTGTCTGAGTCCCTAAAGCTTTAGCAATAGTGTTTCCAGAAACTAATAAGTTCTCTCCATCTTGGAAGTCATTAGCATTTCTATCTGAAAGATAAAGACAACCTATTGTTGCTCCATCTATTTGGTCTAGATATCTGATAATTCCTTGAGCATTGGAGCTTTCTCCTGTAACTGTATCTCCTACATAGAATGTGCCTGAAGGATTGTTGAACTGCAATTCTGACAAGAACTCTAAAGCTTCATTATCATTAAATGTGCCAGATGTGTTTCCAAGCTTAAAAGTACCAGAGACTGTACCACCAGAAACTTGTTCTAAAACTACTCCAACAGCATGTGAAGCAGTGTCATGGATGACATGTGATACTACATTAGTTGGTAGAGTGCCTGAACCAGTGTCGTAGGCTAAATCTCCGTGGACAAACCAAACTTTGATCTTTTCTATATAATTAGCAACAGTAGACTCTGCAGTCTGGTTGTCCAAGTCATTTGAAGTAGCCAAAGGTACAGCATTTCTACCACCAGCAGATAAGTCAATTTCATAGAAGTCATAGTAATCCGTATATTCTCTGCCATAAACAGTAACAACTCCATTGTCAACCTCGGTACCAGCTTCTTTAACTTTAACAAGAATATCAATGTGCCCTGCAGGCCACCACTCACTCCCAATACCCCAATAGGTAGGATACCTTTCTCCTGCTTGTATAACATAAATGTTAGTACCCGACTCAATAGTACCTAGGGTGTAGATGTTTGCATAAAGATCTTCTCCCGTTTTCGAACAATTTGAAGACAAGAGAGTACCAGCACCAGTTCCTCCATTGATTGAGATAGAAGTTCCACAAGAGGGAATTGTACCAGTTTTTCTTATCCACCACTTTCTCTTTGTATTATTGTACCATAATAGAACACCAAAGTCTCCTCCACCATCTTGAACGTATTTACCAATGTCTCCTGAAACACAGTCTGTATAGCCAGAAGATTGTAAATAGAGAATGTAAATCTCTTCATTCCAACCATCAGTCTTTATAGCACCACCTTTGAGGTACTTAAGAGAATTTTCATCAATAAACCAGCCATTTACTAAAGTATACTCTGTAGGTGTCTGAGCAGTCATAGGTATAGGATCGTCCATGTATTGTTGGCTGTCGAACTCATCCATTAGCCAAGAATAAAGATCATTAACAGTAAAGGTCGAGGGACCAGAAGTTGTATAAATCCTTTTGTTTAAAGCATCTATGTTCCATTCATCAGATATAGCCATTAAATTCACCTACTACTTTTAACTTATTTTTTTATTTAAACCTAACCTCCTTCAAGAGAGGTATCTTCATACATAGTAACATATTGAGTAAGACCGTCTACTCCTATCACTCCTATAGTCTCAACAGGAATATACCTCGTATCTCCTACTGAAGATTTCCTGACTCGGATAATAACTTCTACATCCGATCCTGGGTATTGGAATGTTTCTTCTGCCTTTCCGTTTGCATCAGTTAGTTCATTCATTAGTTGAGTCATGTCAGAGGATTTATAAATAGCAACTCTTGCATTTGAAATTTCTACTCCATCACTATCTTTGACATAAACTTTTAAGTAAACCACGTTTTGAATTTCTACTGTTCCACCAGATGGTGAAGAAGAAGTGCTTGGGTTTGAACCATTGACACACTGGACTACTACTGTTCCACCAGAAGTATTATAAATATCTATATCATTTCCAGTAAAAGTAAGATTGTCAAAAGTGAAAGTCCCTGGCGTATCTATTTCTACTGCTTTGGGGTTAGATAAGAAAGAACAATCTTTGACATTATGAGAAGAGGGCAAAAGTAGAGCAACATCATCAGCATCAACGAACGTACAATATCGAAAAGTAGAACTTGAAGGATCTACTCTAGCACAGGATTGAAAAAGACAGTTAAGTACTTCTGCTCCTACTGTCTCAGAAGGAAGAGTTATAGTTGAAGCATCTAGAAAAGTAACTCCACATAGCTTGAAAGTTGAAACATCTACATCAGTGATAGTCACTTTATAGGGGTAGATAGTATTCTTTGCTCTAATTAAACCACCTGCAAGACCTACTTCTCCAGATTTTTCTCCAAAGAGAACGGAGGCTATTCCACTAGGGTTGTTTACTACAGAAATTTCGAACTGATCTGGGATTGAAGGTAAATCTTCAAACTGAACAACTTGCAATTTGTCAGAGAAATAGACATCACCAGAACTTGTATCACCAAACTGGATTCCTCCAGTTAAAAGATAGGTTTGTTCTCCTTTCTGAATCACACCTATATCAGAAGTATCATCATCTGAAAAAAGATCCTCCCAAGTTAATGGAGAAGCGGCAGACCCTCCTGTTATCTTAACTGCAGGTTGAGTAGCAGATCCATATCTTACAAAATCTACATAACAGTTATCAGCTAGTTTGCTCTTTGCCACTCCTTTGTATCTTACTCCTATATAACGAGTTTGTGAAGGATCTGCGTTTGTTCCATTATTTGCATCTGGAGTTGAAGAGCAATAAACTGAGAAACATTTCCAACCTCCTTTATAGGTATCGCTTCCACCTACATACCAATACGATTGATTGCCAGAAGAATCTTCTATGAAAATTTGCATACCTCCATTTGCCTTTGTATCTAAGAAGGAGGCAGTCATGCACATCATCCAGACATAGAGAACTCTATTGGAATAATCCTGAGCAGAGCCTAGATCATAACGCATATAACTTGTTTCTATATCTACGTCCATTGAAAGAGAATAAGATCCTTCTTTTCTTATATCATCTGTACCAAAAGATGGATCGTTAGAGTCCCAGTTAGTTTCTGAATCACAATTAGATATTGTTGTAAGATTACTCGTTACTGTCACTTAGTTTCACCTTCCTGTCATAGAGAACTATAGACATTGCAGTGTGAGCCCATAGAGGTATTGTTGATCCGGTCTCAATCGAGACTACAAAGTTACCCTCTAAATACCCCTTCTCTTTCAACTCAGATAAATTGAGAACAGAGTAGTCAGAACCAAAGACATACAAAACATTATCTGCTGGATGCTCAAAGCTCTTAAGAGGTATAAAGTCTATTCCCTCTATTTGCTGAGCACACTCAAGGAAGACAAAAGTATAATCTGAGTATTTCTTTAGGACTTCTTCAAGAGTATTATAGACTTCAAATTCTATTTCAAGATCCCCACAAGTAACAGGAAGGTCATCAATGTTAACTATAATCAGTTTCTTTACACCGAAAGCTTTCATGTTAAGTCTCCAGAAAGAGATTATTTTCTCAATCAATTTTGGATCTGTTTCGAATAAGTCATGTACCTGAAAGACTGAAACTATACCTATCATTTCTTAACCTCCTCTTCTACTTCTATTTTTCTTTTTGCAACATAAACTATTTCTCCAGTTACTCTAATTCCAATTTCAAGAGCCTGCTCAAACTTAGCAGAAGGTCTCCATCTTAGAGTTAAAGGTTCTGCTTTTCCGGGTTGAATTGTGACAGGCGCTTTCACTACTTCTATTTTTTCAGAAGGTGGCAACGGACTAGAAAACTCAAAAGCCAAATTAGTGAGAATCCCTTTTGAGTCATTAAGAAGCCAAACAGTAACTTCTTTACTCTGACCAACTTTTACTTTACCAAAGTTAATAGCTTTTATTTCTTCCTTTAAATCTGGGTCTTTGAAGATCTTCATTCCTTATTAACCTCCAACCATTTTTCTATTAATTCTAGTTTCTTTTTAAGCAACTCCTTTTTCAACTTTTCTTCTTCAGTATCTTTCTCTGATGCCTTTCTTTCTATCTCTTTTAAGATTTTAAGTACTGCAGAGTCAACTTCTTTTTCTAACTCACTTTCTGTTTTCTTTCTTTGCTCTCTTATTAATTCTCCTTCCCAAGTATGTAACTTATTCTTCCTTATCCACTCACTAGCTTTATCTACTGACCATTCTTCTGATATTTTCAACCCACATACTCTTGCTCCATGAATAGTACCTGGTCTTGGATAAAGACACACTAGGACATCAAGAACTTCTTTTGGCCTATCTTTCAAAGCAGGGATATATTTCTCAGGATCTTTTACACATCTTGTAAATTCTCCAATATCGTAAAGATACAACCAATAGTAATCCCATGTTTTCTTTTTCTCTACTTTGAAAGGTCTGTAATAATCTCCTGTTGTTGGATCTCCTGTTCCAGAAAGTGGTTCAGGGAGTTTTGCTTTCTTAAAGACAGCTTCTTTATCTTTCTCTATATAGACATAATAGCCTTTTAATTTCTTTCCATGAAATTCCATTGAGATAAATATTGGTGGTTTGTATTCAATTATACTTACATCTCCCTCATCTATAGGAGTGACATAAGTAATCAAGTTACCTATCATCATTTTAGTCTTAGGCTTTTTGATATTCATCCATTTCTCAATATTCAAACATCTTTTATATACAGCCTTAACACCTTCACCTTTTTCAAGCTCTACGGGATTTCCATAGAGATTAAATTCCCAGCCATCTGAAACTCTAACGTCCCAATGTTTTTTCAAACCTTCTGGTGTTTCTATTTCATGAATTTGTAAGACAAATTTAGCCTTTTTCAAATTACTAAGTTTTTCTACTTTCCAAGTATAGATTTTAGAACCTTTCTCTTCTTGAATTAGAGCAAACGTACCTTTTAACTTCTTTCCTTTCATTTCTAAAATTAGTTTCTCAGTCCCATTTACTTTTTCACTTTTAACATTTACCTTTCCTTTGTCAATTATTTTCATTTTAGCATTCAGTTCTTTAGTAGGATTATAAGTTGGATTCTCTCCTGGCTTAATTTCTCCTTCATAATCAAACCACTTAGAAGCTACATATCCTTCGTCAGTCAAAGGAACAGGTTGGAATCTAGTAAAGTCATAATCAGAAATGAACGATCTTACTTTGCCTCCTTCTTTTAATCTTAATAACCATCTCATTCTAGGTATTCCTCTTACGTGTACTGGACCCATCCAAGATAGATAATGAACAACAAAACTAGCTTCTGCCAGCTCACTTTTGCTTTCTTTGCTTTTCTTGCCACCTTTCCATTGTTCTTTGACCCACTCATACCATTTCTCATAGAGCTCTCCCTTTCTCCATTCTGGTGGAACTGGGATATAGTTCTTAGGTGGAACCCATTTCTTTTTCATTCCTCTTTTTAGACAATACGGAGTTTGATCTCCAGGAATCAAGATCCTCCACATTAGTTCTGTCCCTGGTTTAGGCTTCTTAGTTTCTGGATCAATTATATTCACATTAACTGCTCTTACTATTACTCTTGTCCAATCTTTCTTAGAGAAAACACCATCTTTCTTCTCTGATTTAATAAAGTACTCATGGAAGTAAGGTTTTTGAGCACCAAAGTAAACTTGACCCTTATCGATGATATAGAAAACTCCAGGATATTCTTTCGTGGCTCCTACTTCTCCTGGTTTAACTATCCCTTCTACGTTTAACCAAACTTTAGGTTGTCTAGCTAATTCTTCTAAAGTTCTTAAAGAAAGCTTTTCTATATTTTTATACTCAATAAAGACTTGACCGTCTTTGATTCCTTTTATAGAATAAGTCCATTCATCACAAACTTCTGAAGGACATTTGGTTTCTGCTCTTAAGCCAATATTCTTTTTCTCTGGTCGGAATTTGAATTTACTTTTCCATTCGTTAAAGACTTTTCTAGCTTCTTTAACTGTAGTAACAGTAGGAGTTCCTTTTGGATTATCTAATACAGTCCAACCTACTAGATGGTCGTTTACTTCCATTCTCCAGTCAGTATGAACACTAGCTCCTCTCCAATGATGTTGCATAACGTATTTACATTTCTTGCAAGTAGGATATTCCATATAGGGTGCAAGAAAGAACCCGCCTTCTCCTCCCTCACCTTTCTTAGGAGGAGCTTTAGCAAGAAGTTCTAGCCAATTAATTATCTTAGGAGTTATCTTCAATTTCTTCACCTGTATCCTCATCTATTTCTTTTACCTTAAACTCTTTTATATCATAATAATAAGGCTTTACGAACCTACATCTATACACATTAGCAAACCGACAAACTATCGGGAATTTAAGGTATTCTATCTCTATCTTATCAATTTTCTCAGAAAGTTCTTTCTTTTCTTTATCCCTAGGTATGAAGAATCTTGTCTTGAAAGGACAGATCCTTTCATCATTCCAGAAGGGACAAGGCTCTAATTTGAAGACTAACTTAGAGAGAGTTACTCTTTGTTCTTTGGTTGGTCCAGTTCCTACAGCTTCTATCTTCTTCACCACATCTAAGGAATCTGGTTCTTTCTTAGCAGGATGTTTACCTGCATAAAGTGGGAACATCCAAACATACCAGATTTTCCCAGTCTTTTTGTCTTCAAAGTGATCTATCTTAATAGGTCTTACTGTAATTATATCTCCTGGTTTACATTTCTCGGAAGTAGCATAAGTTCTTCCAATTATTGAATAACACTTTCCACCTTTCTTGAAGACTTTATCTGGTTTGAATTTCTCATACATAGTACATGGTATTCTAAAGGCAGAAACATAAAGGTATTGATCCAAAGGCTTTCCTTCTTTAGTTTTCTTCTGAATTACTTTATAGACCATAACATCTATTTCTTTCAAGTTCTTCAATTTACACCAGTAGTCAGGCCTATTTTCTCCCTTAAACTTTATTCTATATGGAGAGTCTGCAGCTTTACATACTACACCTTCTGAACCAGGAATCGATCGCATTTTATCTACAGCTCTAAAGAACTCTTTCGCATTTGTAGCCAATTCTGAAGGAACTCGAGACCAGTGTTTTAGTTTATCAGGGAAGCATTTCCTTATAGCTTTCCATCTTTCTATACAGCCTTTGTTATGAATAGGTTCTCCATTAATCATAAGACAGTCATGAACATGAAAAACTACATTCTCGTCATCAAGACCTTTCTTAGTTGCCCCTATCCACTTTATCATATCTTCTCTCTTAAGTGGAGTACAAATCTTTTCTAACTCATTCTTCACTTCTTTTCCATGACAATCGTATTCCACCATTTCGGCATCTAAGATAAAGTTATCTGCTGTTTTCTTCTGAAGAAGTTCTTTAATTGATTTCTTAAAGACACTAGCTCTATCACGTTTCCTATCTTCTGTGAAACAAGCTACTTTATTTCCTTTTACATGAATTTGAAATCTCATACCATCATATTTCTTCTGAACGACTATTCCTCTATCAATAAATTTCTTACCCCATTTTTCCCACATTTCTTTGACATCAAAGAATTCATTTTTATGAAGACCCGATCTAGGTTTCATACCTATACTCGGCTTAAATAATTTAGGAACCTCAGAAAGCCATTCATAAGGAGAACTTCTCTTTCTATATTTAGCAGGAACTTTTTCAAAAGTCATTTTATACAGAGGAACACAATAACCAATTTGAGGACCATGAGGATCCCAAACTAAATGAAGTTTCTCTGCTAACTTTGGATCTTTTTGTGCTATTTGATAAAGAAAACTCTTGATAGTAGGATTTATGAAAGGATAAGGCTGTTTAAATAGAAGATCAATATCATGATCTTTCAAGTCTTTTTCTCTATTAACTACTCCACCAACTAAGTAAATATGATATGGAAAGTTTATCTCGATTTTATCAGGAAAACTATTAATTATTTCTTCCAAAGTTCTTTCTTCGTCAGCAGAAAGAACCTTCTGAGGTTTTCCAAACTCAGGTTCCGGATATTCGATAACCTCTAAAGCTGTAGCTTCTGTTAGACCATCCCAGATTTCTTGAGGTATCCCTCTTCTTCTCATTTCATTCCAAGTAAAGATATGAGCATTCTCTAGAGGTTCTATTACTTTCCCTATCTTACGATATAGTTCATGCAAGCGCTTGTTTAGAGCCTTAAGTTCTTTATCACTTAAAGACTTACAATAAGGAGCATCTATAAACTCTAACTGTTCTCTGGTAACTTTACTCGGATCTATCTTTTTATTCTCTAACTTCTCAGGCTTTTGTCCTTTCTTCCAAGGTATTTTCTCTATTCCACCTATTTTCTTTATTATCCATTCGAATAGTTCTCTTGCATATTTCTTATAAGTAGAAGGAGCATTAAATGTACAACCTCTTTTGATAAGTTCCTTTACAATTGCTAGTCCTATCTCTTGACAATCTTTGATAGTAATCGGGATCTTCTCTTTTCCTTTGTACAGTTTCTTTCCTCTCTTAAGAGAAGAATACCAGCCTAAGACAATTCTCCAATCATCACCTACTTGAGCTCTAGTATATTTTTCAAGATTCTTTATGTAGCTTTTAACCCAATCTTTTGTACTCTCTTTGATCAAACCTTCTAAGTGATACGAGACTCCTCTAGAACTTAACTCCTCTCTGATTTCTAAGAAAACTTCGGGGATTTCTGTTTCATAAGAAAGTAGATCTAAGAGACTAAACTCCTTCTTCCATTTTAACTTTTTACTTGAAACGAAAACCTGAACTCCTTTTGGAACTTTAACAGGAAGAGGAGGATCAAAAACTTTCAGAACCTGAAATTCATATGCATATAAGTTGTTTCTATTCCAGTTCCAGTCTTCAACTTCTTCTTCAGAGATTAAATGCTTCTCTTGTAGTTCTAGGAACTTTTCCCAGGAGATTTTTTCTGGAGCTTGTAAGGAAATAATACCCCAACAAAGGTTATCTTCCAAAAGATACAAAGGCTCATTAATATGAGATTCGAAACGTTTAGATTTTACTATAAGTTTTTTCTTGCCAGAAGCAATAAGCTCTCCATGAGGCTTTACTAAATATAAACCCCATTTAGGCTTAATTTTAGCAATTACTTTAGGAATCATAGGTTTAATTTCTTCAGTAGTTATTAATTCTTCCAAGGAGAATTCATCTCCATCTTTAGCAGGAATTACCTTTGTCTTTTCATCTGTTAGTTCTTTTATTTTTATGTATCCCTTTTTAGGCTCTTCGACAAGCCATTTTCCATAGTGAGTAATTATTATATTCTTGGCTCCTTTATCCTTAAAGAACTTAACTAGTTTCTTAACTGATGCATGGCCATAAGGTTGTCCGGTTTCTTTATCTCTTCTTATTAAGTCTCTATCGAAACTAGAACCATCCGTTATTACAACATCTAGGTCTTTAATCTTATCATGCCATTTCTTCTTTATCCATAATAAATCACTAGTATAAAGAATCCGCTTCCCTTTTGTTTTGATTAGAAACCCTGTAGTTTTTACTTTCTTACTATGAACAGTCGGAATTGGAATAACTATTAAATCATTTACTTTGTATTCTTTCCCCTTCTCAAGTTTTATCCAATTCTCTGCTCCTCTGGGTTTCTCAATACTATAGATTGGAATCTTGCTATGTTCTCTCAATGGATTTTTTTCTTTCTTATACTTTTCTGGAAAATAATGGTCTGGATGTAGGTGGGAAAGAAATATCGCTTTCGGATGTAAATCAAGATAAATAGGTTCGCCCAAGTCGAAGAGAACATCGTCTATTAAAATACCAGAATGTTTCTTGTGTTTTTTCGAGGTTTCCTCAATTTCTCCTCGAGTTCCTAGAACTTTTAGAGACATTTTTATCACGAGATATAAGATTTTTGCTCTTTATTCTCTTTCTTCTTTTTCTTTTCTAATCTGTTTTTCAGAAACTTTGTATATTTAATGTCAAGATCTAAGAAGGCAAGAGTTATTTTCTCAAATTCATCTACTAACTTCTTCAATTCTTCTTCTGAGAAGTTTTGCATAGTAATTGCATTAGAAAGCCACTGTTGCCATCCTGCTACTGAAGAAGCAACTGTTCCATTCATGAAAGTAAGTTTAGCTAAGTAGCTTAGTCTGTCTTCTATCTTCCATTTTTTAATTTTTTCTTTCTCTTTTTCAACTTCCTTTACCCAATCAGTCATATTAATTCCTCAAGCAAGATCAGGAATAACTTTTATACATAAATTAGGAGCAGTAATTATTTTTCCATCTGAATACGTAATCTCTATTTCTGCCTTAAACTCACCAGTAACTCCTAAAAATTCATCTTGAACTAAAAACCTGCAAGTACCTTCTATTGCATTAACAACTTCTCCTATTATCCAGTTAACACTTCCATCTGAATAATTTTTCCACTTTAGTTTAGGAGTAGCATTTGTTAAATCTACTGCATTTCCATCTGCGTCTAGAATCGTAAATTCCAAATAGAAATTTCTATCTCCTCTTACTATTTCGATTCTGCTCATCTTTATCACTTATAAGATTTTGAAGATTATATTTAAGAATTCTCACTTTGTTCTCAGCCCTTTTTCTTGTTCTTCGATTCGAGCTAAGAATTTTCTCTTTAAAGTTCTTACATAGTTAATTCCTAGCAAAACTCTCGCAAGAAAAACACCCACGAGAGTTTTACTTAAAGTTATTTCTAAGCTTGTAGTTAGCGAAAGTATTTCCGAGAAAACAAAAAATCCTTGTTCGCTACCCCAAGTACCATGACTAGGTTCGGGCTCTGCATACTTTCTAACTGCTACCCAGTCTAATTCTATAATGCTTTGTCCATGATATCTTTCTGCGAAAGCAAATATATGTCTATCAACAGAAGTTGTATGACCAACGCTTTTTTCTTCCCCATCACAAAAGAACTTATCATAATCTGTTCCCATTCTAATCAAGGTCACTCTGTGAGGTTCTGTATCTTCATCAAATGAATAATGTCCAATAGTCGCATTTACATCATTTCCATTTATATATGAAATTTTATCAGAATCTGGACGCACATCAAAAGGGGCAGAATAAAACTTGTTGATAATATTATTATTATTTATTTGGTCGTGACTACACATGCCAAAACAAACCTCGTGATATTCATTCCCTCTTCTAACTTTTGCTTCTAACGCCAAGGGAACAGGAAATATATTTTTAGTTGCAACAAATCTATTTTCATTAGCCCATTTTCCAGAAGTGACAATTAATTTTCCGTTTTCCTCGTTAACATTACCGCCATTTCCCCATGTTTGCCATTTTTCATCATCAAAATTATTATCTTCAAAATTATCGAAAAACACAAATGTTGCTTCTCCATGCTCTTGATCGCTTGATAAATAGGGATAAGTTGCATCCTCTTTCCCATAGTAAATGTATATTGTTACATCTTTGCTACTTAAATTATCAGCTATCTTTACCCAAAAAATCGCATAGTCAGAATCGATCTTTTTTTCCCTCCAAGAGCTAAGAAGCGCAGAACCATCATCAGATGTAAATCTTATATCTCCAAAGTCTGGTTTACATTTCGTATTTAAATAAACATCTTCTCCATTATCGTCGCCACTTCCATAATGAACTGTAATTCTTATCTGATAGTTTTGCCCGGCATCAGAAGCACTATTAATTATGTGTGACTTTCTATATTTCCAACCTGTTAACCAACCCATTTTGTCTATCACCTAATTCTTTCATTATTTCACCTTCTTAGAGATTTCTTTCCATTTTAAAAGAATCTTAACAAAATAAGGTCTTAAAAGAATATTAGCAGAGAATTTTTTAACTATTGCTTTCCATGGAACAAGTTGGGAAAATAAGAAAATCTTTTCTTGAATTCTTTTCAAAGTTTGAAATTTTAGAACTTTGTCAAGGAAATGAGAAACTTCAAAAGTAGATTTAAAGGTATCTTTAATCGGTGTTCCTCTTAATTTGACTACTTTCCTAATCCAGTACCCTCTTAAAACTCTTGAAGATTTAAGTTCTTCATTAAGAGGAAGTTCTTTGATATAATTCATTGAAAATGTAGATCCTGTCAATACAATTGTTCTTTCTGTGTCGGTAGACCCGTTATCCCACTTTTGGAATTTCCATCTCCATTTTGGTAACTTCAAACACATGAACTTTATCTTATGCTTGCCTTCATGATTTATGGTCCAAATTAAAGTTAACCTACCATCTCGAACTTTCCTGTCTGCATTAATAAGACCTCCCCAGTCATCCGAGCGTGTTCTCGTTGAAAGACCGGTTGAACTCTCGTCTATTAGGTCTATTATTGGCAACCAAGATTTCTTTTCTGCATAATACTTGATAAGACCTATATGATTAGTAGTCGGGGCATGGGCTATAAAAACATAGAGATCATTGGTTTCAGGGTCTAATACTATCCTAGTATCATGATCTTTTCTACTTCCTGAAAACAGAATCTTCTCATCTGTCCACTTACCTAAGCTATACAACCGTTTTCTATATCTAACTTCATAAGATGAATTCAAATATACTAAATGAACATTTCCTTCGTTATCTACGACTGCACTATAAGCCCAATTCTCTCCGCCAGAAGCATATTGGCAAACCGTGCCAGTTTTAGAAGCTTTTTCTTGTGAGCCCCAGCTTCCGTCCCAGAGATAAGCTTTAATAGTTTCATTAAGTTTAACCATTAAAACTAGGAACTTGCCATCTGGTAATGCTAAAACTAAGTTACCTCTAAAATCATATGGATCTATAGTTCCAGGATAACATTCTCCTGCAGTCCATTCAAAATCTTCAGTTAAGTCATGTGGATCATGTCTAAACCTTGGCCTTAAGGCTCCAACTCCAGACTGTTTCGCATGATGCCAAACATTCATAGCTCCACCATCATGAGAGAAGTCATAAGAATGGTCTGTAAGAACATAGGGAAAGTCCCCAGAACAACCAGCATAATGCATTTTTTGCCAGCTCGGACTTTTCATAGTTAGAGTGCCGGAGCTTTCTGGTTTAAAAATTCCTAACCAAAGATCCCAATCCCTCTTGACATGGATATGAAAATAAGTTCCATCATAAATAACTCCTGCTGTCTCCCCATATTTATAATTTACATTTCTAATAGTTTTTTTCTCACTCCAGTTTATTCCATCTGGACTGCTTTTATAATACATTTTATAATCATCTTCTGTCCAAAATACCCAATAATTGTCATTTGCATAGAAAACTTTATCTTGCCATCTTATTGAATAACTGTGGTTGGCTACTGCTACTGAAGAAGGACCAATTTCATCAAATTCAAAAGGCATAAAAACTTTAGAGGCTTCTAGAGTAAAAGTTTGTCCAGTAGGAAATGATTCTGCAAAGTCTGTAATATAATAATCTTCTAAACCAAATACTCCCGTACTTGAAATTTCAAAAGGTGCATCTTTAGCATTTGAAGTAACTTCCATTTCGGTTAAAGATGGGGTTGTATAAGAAATACAGTAGTACCAATAATGGCTTCCAGTTTCTGAATCAGGAGAGCCAAAAGGATCTGGTAAGGAAAAACAGTCCGAGAGAGTTTTACTTAGAACTTGTAATTTGGTATTCGGAGCTGCTGAATCTCCTTCAGAAATATAAACAGCGGTTGAACTTCGAGAACAACAAACAAGTCCAAAAATATAGGAACCAGGGGCAAGGAAAATATTGAGAGTGGCAGGAACTTCTACAGGGGTTGTTTCGGTCCAAGAAGAAGAGATTTGTGTGGGATGGACATAGACAAGAGAAGCGGTGTTAGAAGGCTCAGAATATTTATAAATTACAGGAATCCATTTAATCCATTTAGTACCTCCAGCAGAACTACAACCCAGCCATTTAAATTCGGTAATTTTCACAGAATGTGAGAACTCGACTTTTTGTTGGAAAAGATAGACTGTTCTCCAGTTAGTTAACACGAGACAAGAAGCTTCAGATCGCGGTACACAGTTCCCTAGTGTGGGCATTAGGCATTCACCTCAAATATTAGCTCTTTTTCTTCTTCTTTTAATACTTTCTTGAAATAGAAAGGTAAGATCTTACTTAAGAGTTTAAGTGAAGTTAAAATTAAAGGCCGTGGTGACAAGGCTATTTTTGAATAAAAGAGAAGGGATTGGAAAACAGATAACTCAGGAGGCGGAGGATCTGCAGCTCCTGGAGATAAGTATTGATTAGAAACCGCAAAACAATCCATCCAATTAGTTTCCCAAGTGTTCACATAAGATCCAGTTGCTCCTCCTCCTATTGCCCAAGGATAATTTAGCCAATTGACATTGTTAATGTTTTCTTTAGAATAAACTAATTTACCGTCTACATAAATTTTATACCATCCCTGAGAAGGATGTCTATATGCTCCGAGTACAATAGAGTGCCACGTATCTTTAGTAAATTCTCCTATCATTACTTTAGTACTTAGTATTCCATTAAGAATGTGAGCATAAATTCTCAGAGATTCATCCCAT
>QMZE01000005.1 GCA_003663025.1 Archaeoglobales archaeon | reverse complement strand
AGCGGATCAGAATGCCTCAAAATACTCGGAGCCATAGACAGAATACTAAGCCTTTTTCCCACAAAGCCATAAGCACCCAACACCAAAAGGCTTAAATACACCAAACAACACAAAATTTTTTCGGGGATAGACATGGCATATAGGCTTGAAATTAATATAACTAGCGATAGACCACTACCATACCGTAGGATCGTAAAAACTTTAATGAAGATGCTGAAAGATGAGAAGAAAAATGATATAACAATATACTACCATTATTTAATTGAAGGCTGTGAAGAGGTGGGAGGATGATTCAGCCAGTATTTAGAGTTCTTAAACTTGAGGATTTCATAAAGCTGGCTAAGAAGTTCTATCCAGTAGGTGTAAGCATAATAAACATGGGTGTTCCATACGGAGAGGGTGAACATAGACATTATATTGGACATAAGTTCCTGATAGTTACAGGAATTATGGATACTACATACGATGGTTTTCCTGATAGCATAGTAATGTGGAAAAGAGATTTAGGTCAAAGAATTTTTATCGATTCAGACGAGAAGAAGCAGAATGAGATCAAATCATTGTTTGAGAATATTGTAGAAAAACTGAAAAAGGAGGATTTCAAAGTGTTTGAGGGATACTGGATAGTGGATGAACTAGCGGAGGTGCTTTGATGTCAGAAGAGAGTTTAAAGGAGAAGGTAAGAGAGTTGGTTGAGTATATTTTGGCTTTTAGGCATAGTGATGGCGAGAAAGTCTTTAGCGAGGAGAATGAGAGATTTATATTGTCTCAGAGAATTCTTAGTTGCTGGGTATTCATAGAGACTGATAAGGGAGTGTTGCTGTCTGTGATAGGGGAGGCTAATGCTGGCAGGATCATCAAAACAGCCTATGAATTCGGTAGAAGAGAGGGGATGATAATACCGCTAATTAAAATCCTGGAGATAGATTTATCTGAAGATATACTTCCCTTCTTTTCATAAAAAAAATTGGGGATTTTAAAGTCTTACCAGATAGAGGTTACTACCTCTCCTAACTATCTTAATGTGGTCGGTTAGACCTCTCGCCTTGATTCGCTTGTATATCTGTGTTCTGATATAATCAAGGTTGGTGGCATCGATGTCAAGTCTGGCATACTTTAGGTTCTGGTTTAGGAAGTCGTCGATGATGTCGTCATACTTGCTTCTCCGCTGAACTCTTCTCTTGGGTATTCCATCTACGGGAACCAGGTTATAGGACATCCCCTTTTCCACCCCTTGAATGTTTTTTGAGAAATTATTTATATTTTTTGTGGTTGAGAGAAGAGAGTTTAAAAAATTAGAGGGTGATGGAAGCTTTTTGAAGCTCCCTTATAGCGTTGTATATATGCTGGATTTTTCTTTCTTTTTCTTCGTCGAGTTCTTCAAGCCTTTTTGCTAGTGATTCTAGTTGTCTCCTGTTGTTTATTCCTTCTATTAGGTGTTTTGGGATGTGTTTGCCGATATAGATGCTCCTTAGCTTTCCGTTTTCCCTCTTTCTGAGATACCAATACCAATACTTCTGCTTTATCTTGTTTAGAACCCACTTGTATTCGAGGTAGCCGTAGCGGATGTTGGAGGACAAGTCCTCAATTTGCTTGTTTATCTTTTCCATCTCTGCGTCTATCTGTGTTAGGGATTCTATGGCCTCATTTAGGGATTCTATTACCCTATTCCTCAAAACAGCATAATGTCGGGGAAGAGCCTCAACCACTTCTTCCACTTTTATCACCCAATAGGTGTTAGGGAACAGCACATATATAAGTCTTACGCCTATAGCCCCTAACACCTCTCTAAAAAAAGGGAAGTGGCGGGTTACTCCCTCCCGCTGATTAGCTCATTCCATTCCCTTGGTGTTTTATATTCAGATGATAGTTTTTCATATTCGGGGCATAATCTATATTTTCCTGTCATAGAGCTACAATATTTGCGGTATTTCTCAAAATCCACCTTTTGTTTACAGATAAGCATGAAGGGGCATGGCATATATCTCTACACCTCCATTCGTTCTATTCTCCCGATAGGATGTATTTAAGGCTTATGACACCTTCTTTGAGTAACATTTATATTCATCACTACAGATGTCAATTTAGAGGGGCTAGTAAAAGTATAGGAAATCCGATCTCCCTCACCTCTTCCTCCCTAGCCCCTCTAAACTTTTATAAGGGCTTTGTTCTGATTAGCTTAGTGGAGGAAGAGGTGAGGAATAGATGCCTCGCCCAAGGAAATATGATAGCTGGAGAGTTATAACATTTAAAGTCCCTTTGGAAGAATTGTATCTTATCTCTGCTTTGGATTACTATGCTGAACTTAATAAAACCAGTAGAACAGATGTAATTCTAAAAGCCATAAGAGAATTTCTAAAGAATCATGGGTTGTTTAAGGAGCAGACATCTTTAGTTGAATATATTGATTGGAACAGGAGAGGCTTAAGAGTCCTTATAGCTCAAATTGGGAAGAGATTATTAAAGAAAGTCAAAGTTACATATTGGAGAGGAATACCTGAAAAGAGAGTAAGATGGACTACAATAGTTCACGAAGTGAATAAAGAAATAAAAGATAAGAAACTCACCCATGAAGTATCTTTAAGAGTTGTCAAATGGTTAAACAATCATGGTGTGAAGCTTATAATCGACGACTTGGAGACCTACAGAATTGCGAGAAAGTGTGTATAAGTATGAATATGTGTATAAGTGTCCCCCCATAAATTTGAATGAACGAAGTTTTGTATTACAATAACCTTTTATTGTATTACAAAACTTGGGTATATAATATATTATACAGGGGACTCTTACACACACTCACAGTTACATTTATATACTCTCACTCCCCCACAACTCATGGGATGTCCGCCAAGGGAGGAGCACGGATAAGACAGGTGTATATGCGGATGCTCTTAGACCTCATACCTAAAGACGGAATCACCCTGGAGAAACTGGAAGCACTCGCAGGATGGAAGATAGGGCTGTCTCCAAGGAGAGTCAAAGAATACATAAAGCAATTCAGATTAGCTGGCTTAGTAGAAGAGAAAGACGGAAAATTCTACAAGGTGTAAAACATGGAGGAACAAAACATATACCCCATTATTTCTCCAAATAATACAGTATCAGATGCCATAAGAACTTTAATGACCTCAGACTGGGGAAAGGAAGGACGCACCTTCAACGAAATACTGACAGCATTAAAAATTAATAAAATCAGAGTAACCAAATCAACACTTTCAGGAGTCCTAAACTACCTTGTTGAGAAAGGTGAACTATGGAGAGAAAAAATCATAATTGGTCATAGAGAGAAGTATAAATACTACCCAACTGAACTGACAATAAAAAATGTCAGAGAGCAACCACAAAACTATGTCATATACAGTCCAATCGACCCAACTCTAATCTCAACCCTATTATTAATTTTTGAAAAATACTCTCCAAGCGACATAGCCTATGTCTTCAAACTCCTCTTCAGGCCAAACATTAGAAAAGTTATAAAAACCCTCATAGAGCTTAAAGAAGCCTCAATTGAGGACATTTCCAATAAAACTGGAATTCCCTACTCAACAGCCCATCGAATCATTCATCAACTAATCGAAAAGAAATTAGTCCGACTGGTCAGAACAAAACCAAGCTCCCATAAGGGTGGGAGAAGAACCAGAATATACGCCTTAGCACCCTTTCAACTCTAAATAGAAACATATATATACAAAGTGATCATTAACCAGACATGGAAAAATGAAGACGATTTCAGACAACGAGGAGTTCAAAACCGCATGGGAACTACTCTACCTCATAGCATGTCCCAGATGTAGGGCTGTCTATTCCAGAAGACTAATAAAGTGTCCTCAATGTAAAGCACCCAACCCCCTATACATAGACCTACTAAAAGAAGCGGATAAAGTCATTCAGAATTATGAGAGGTGGCTTCAGGAGGTCTTAGGGAAACCCCACACCACTTCTCAAGATTCCTCTTCAAATATTCAAGAGCCTTCTTACTTGCTTCCTCATCAATAAAATAAAGCTCCAAAACAACCCTAATTATACACTCATCCCTCTCAGCACTCTTTAAAACACCCCTTAAAAATTGTAAACGCCCAGTCTTCTCATCAAAAATCAAGATACTCCTCCTTTTAACATTAAAATACATGCTACCCATAAAAAACCACCCTTACTTAAACTTACCTCTTCTAAATAAGCTACAAATTAAATAAATCATAAGCAAAATCAAAATGGCATCCAAAAAAAGCCAAAATAAGACTCCTCTCAATCTTCCACCCCCTTCATCCTCTTTAAATAATCAATTCCCTCCAAAGTCAAAGAATACAACTTATGAGTGGCAGTCCCTCTCAAAGCAACAAGCCCACAAGCATACAAACCACTCAAAAAACCAGCCAACCAATTCCTATTCAAATCAAAGAAGTTTCTTGTTATATCAGAGATAGAAGCAAACTGGTTCTTATTAATGTAATCCAAAACTCTAAACAGGATCATCTTCTCCTCACACTCCCAATAATCCCTCTCCCGCCCCCCAACCTCATAATGCCTTGTCTCAGTCATAGGCTCCTCCGCAAGAGGACTAATCCTTGGTTGGGAGGTTTCGGGAGGGATGATCTCTTCCCGCTCCTCAGCCTCCTCGGTTCTGGTCTCAGTCATCTTCTCTTCGATATTACGCCCAGACATCGGCTGAGGAGTTTCGGGAGAAGGACTAGTCCTATTTTGGGGTTTGGTTTTCTCTATCATATCTTCGAGTCTCCCTATAGCGTTATTTAACTCTTCAATAGAATCCCTAAGAGCTGATATGAGGAAGTCAATGACATCCATCTTCGCCTTCTCTATGCTCATCGATAATTTCTTAGGCGGACTCCAATATATGGCTTTTCCCCCCCAAGCTCAAAAGCCCCCATCAACATAAGGCTTATAAACCCCAAAACCACTATAATACAACGATGCGAGATGAAAGAAAGGAAGATTAAAATCCATGTCCCCATCCCCTACGACATCTACGTTAAGCTATGGGAACTCATCAAAAAGCGATATATATCACCAACAAAGAAGCTACACATCGTTATAACAGAGGCTCTAAAAGAATACCTTGAGAGGCATAAAGATGAACTGGAGGAATAAAAAATGCTATGCTCAAACTGTCATCAAAAACAAGCAAAATGGTTAGTTCTCGACATAACTCACATAGACCCCCTCTGCGACGAATGTCTAAACGAATACCTTATAACATACGGAGAAGTAAACACTCACTTTATAAGCATAGATGACATAGAGAGCCTAATAAGAGAGATAAATGAAACACTCGACTACTGGAACAAAAGATACAACAGACTACTACAAGAATACCATTGCCTCAAAAAAGGAATAAAATCAAAGGAGGAATAGAAAAGCATGAGAGACATCTATATGTGGTGTAAATATAAAGAGAGATACGTTAAAGTAGCAATAAAAGACAACAAAATAATATGCTTAGAGCAAAACGACATAACAGGGAAAAAATGCCCCATGCTAAACTCCAATATATGTCTAAACGGTGAAGAAATATGAGCTGTCCAAACTGTAAAGAACCATTAGCCCAAACCCAGAACTTCCTGATATGTCCAAAATGCCATCAAAAATACCTATTAATACCCTTCGACAAACAACCCCCCAACATACCCCATAGCAAAGACGAATTCATACGATTCCTCCAAAACCAAGTAGCACAATACATGAAAATAATAGACAAACAAAGACAAAGAATACAACTACTCGAAGACACCCTAAGAGAAAAAATAGACACCTCAATGATAGACTACCAAGAACTATCAAAACACCTAAAAGGAATAGAAAAACTAGTCTATAAAACCATAATAACACTATGTAAAAGATGGGGACACCCAATAAGCTATGAACAAATAGTTAAAGGCTTCAGAACCATGTATCCAGTAGAGGCAAAAACAGAAACCATAACCAGAGCCGTAAGAAAACTTAAAGAGCAAGGACTAATCTTCAGCCCCAAAAGAGGTTTATTCTTCCCCACCTCCCTAAAACCACAACAACCCACCCTTCTATCCAGCATGGATAAAAGCTTTAAAAGGGCTTCTAAATAATGAGCATAGGGCTGAGACCATGAGCCTTGAGGGTATAGCCGAAATATTGGGGAATGTAGCCCCAAGCGTAGCACAAATTGTCAAAAGCTATTTAGAGATAAAAAAGAATGATCCAAAAGGTCTCGACATCCTACTTCTTTCAATGATGGTAGATAGACTAAATCAAACAACCGAATGTTTAGAAAAGATCAAAAAAGGAATAGATGAAATGAGAAACCATCTAAGTGAAGTCAGCGACGGCGTAAAAAGGGCAAACGAAGGCATACTCATCCTACTCAAGAGAACAGAAAAACTATAACAAGCAAAAATGAACTCTCAAATCCCAACAATAAACTATTCAGAACCATGCGACTGGCTTATAATCTTAGACGCCTGTAGATATGATTACTTCAAAAAACTCTGGGACTTATCCCCTGTAGAGCCAAGAATAAGCCTCGCATCAAATACATTAGGAACCCTCAATAAAATGCCTAAATTCCCCATGTCAGCAATAGTAACAGGACACCCCTTCCCACTCCTAAGAAAAGACAAATTCACAAAAACAATAGATGTAGGATTCGACTATTACCTATCAACTTCACCCCCACAATACATAACAAACTACATCAAAAACCATAGACACCGACTAAAACCCTTCAAAACAAAAATACTATGGTTCCTACAACCACACCATCCCTACATAGGAAAAACAAAACTCGACATCCCAATATACTACAGAGACAAACCAAAGAAAATGACATCAGACGAATGGAAAATAATGAAAATGAAAGAAGCAAAGAAAAAAGGCATACTACTAAAAGCCTACGAAGACAACCTAAAACTGGTATTAAGCCACGTAAAACAAATACTCCCACTTCTCAAGGGTAAAGTCATAATCACCTCGGATCACGGAGAAGGCTTAGGAGAGCCACTTAGACCCCAAGACCCACCTATCTTCTCTCACCCACCCAACCGCAACGAATATGAAGTAAGACTCATACCCTATACTGTGGTGGAGATATAGATGAAAATCCGTAAAAGCTGGGATGGATTTAAATGGGCTATACCCACAGATAATCCCACCCCCTCAGACCTCGACCCCCTAAGACCGCATGAACTCACAGTAATAGAAACACTAAAACAAGTAGCCTCACCAAACAAAATCTTTGTAGATGTAGGAGCATGTGATGGAATGTATGCCATTAGAATGGCAAAATACTATAAAGAAGTCATAGCCATAGAACCAGACCCATCAAACATAGCAGTATTAAAACTAAACATAGCCCTAAATGAAATTGAAAACATAGAAATAATGGAAACAGCAGTATCAAACTTCACAGGAACAGGTTACCTAATACAACAAGGAGCACAAAGCCACCTTGTAAAAACAGACCAAAAAGAAGAAGCCATAGAAGTCCCAGTCTGGAGGTTAGATGACCTAATAGACGAATGTCATGTAATAAAAATAGATGTTGAAGGACATGAAGAGAACGTCATATATGGAGCATACGGTCTAATCCAAAAATGTAAACCAATCATGGTAATAGAACATCACGAAGAAAGAGGATTCCCAATAAAAGGCTCAAGACAGAGAATCCAAAGCTATCTGGCAAAAGATTACTACATGCTTGCTCTATCAGAACCACATTGGTTATACATCCCAAAAACCATATCATTAAGGCAATTCAAAGAACAAGTAGCCACCCATTGGTTTTACTTCTGCCTAAACAACATAAAACAGGGAAGACCCTGGTATCAGGGTCTATTCCACAACTGGTGGTGGGGATGCTCCCTCCTCGACTTCTACAAAGCTCTCCCAGACTACATCGATAAGGAGCCAGAGTGGATTGAGTTAATTCCCTCATTTTAGTTCCATAGCACCATAAGGTTTAAATATCCCCATCTACAAAAATCTACATGGGACTACAATGGTGCTGATAATCCCCTACGGCAAGAACCGAAGCATCACCCTCCTCGAACTCTGGGCTGACTTCACCCCAGAGATCAAGGGAAAGGGTCAAATGGGTAGATACACCCAAATATTCAGACTAGTCCCCAAGCCAAACTCCAAAAGAATAACCCTCCAAGACCTCATAAACTACGCAAACAATCTAAACAAGCGATTCCCCAACAGACAATTCTACATAGGCAAAAAGAAAGTAGGCAACAAAATCCTCTACATACTAACCCAACCACGCTACGACAAACACGGAAAATGTAAATACTCAAGAACAAAAGGAAGAATACCAATATGGTTTGACCTACACAACCAAAAAATCTACATCTCAAAATACTACCTCAAAACCAAGCAAAAGTTAGCATACTACATACTAATGAGAACCCTCGGAGCACTTGGAATAGCCACAGTAAAATACGTAAGAACAGAGGGAAGATAAAATGACACCAAAAAGAACATCATACCAAAAAGGATACATAATAGAACTAAGAGCCAAAGACGACCTTAAAAAACTTGGAGCAAACCTTGTCATAAGAAGCTCAAGAAGTCGAACCCCAGCAGACCTCATTGCCTTCTTTCCAGATACAAAAGAAATCTGGTTAGTCCAAGTTAAGGGCTATAGGGAAGCTCCAAGAGACCTCTCAAAACTAAAAGAAAAATTCAAAGACTTAGCCCAATTCAAGGGACAATACACAGTAAAAACCAAAGTATTTATAAAGAGAAAAGGAAGATACACCTTCATAGAGGTGTAACAAAATGATAAACATCCCAAACATCATATACGCCATCCTCTACCTACTATTCATATACCCACTCATAAAACTCGGATGGTTTGGACTAGTTCTCCTCCCCATCATAGGTCTAATCATAGTCCCAACTATATTATCCATCCTACTCTACATAATCATAAAGGCAATAGTAAAACTAAAGAAATCTAAAGAGGCATAAATCTACCCCTAAATCTACTCATCATCCTCCGCACAGAACTCTCCAACTTAAAAGCACTCATAAATTCCTTAGCCAAAGTCTCCGCTCTCTTCCTAATCTCCTCCATCCCTAAATCAGGATTAGTAGCCTCCAAGACATCCCTACAAACCTCAAATAAAGCATCCTTGACTTCATCATCATTAACTACCCCAGTATTATAGACGCTAAACAGATAATTTATAGTGGAAGCTACATCCATTCTTGTAGTCGGATCAGGTATAGGAGCGATAAGAGTCATAATCTTCCTCTGGAGGCTCATGGCTAACCCTCAAACTCCTCTATAACCTTGATTAAAGCCCTCATTAAAATATCTTCCTTCCTAATCCCAGCCTTCTTTTCAATCTTCTCTAACCGCTCCCAGATTCTACTGGGAATAACAATCTCAAGCCTATTAACCATCATCCTCGGAAGCGTCTCTCTCCTCTCCATGAGACTCCCCTACTGGGATTAACTTATACCAATTTCCCTTATCTGTTTTTTCCTCAGCCTCCTCCTCCACCCTATCAAGCTCCTCTTCACTCTCCCTCAAAGCCCTCTCCACAGGCGACTCTATCTCCTCATCAGCTACAAACTTGAACTCAGAGCCTCTAAGCCTACCTCTCTTAAGTCTTCTCTGACTTTCAATCCTACTTTTAAGGAACTTATAGAACTTAGCCAACTCCTCAACAGTATCCTCATGGATACAGACCTCAATAGTTAAAGTAACCTTATAGCTATCAACTTTCACATACCTATTATAATCAACAATAATCCCATTCTTTATAACCTCACGAATCCTCCACTCAAAATACCTATTAGTAATCTCAAGAACTCTCTGTATATAATCCACTACATCCCTATAAGCCCTCCACTTTATACTGTAATCAATCCAATCTTCAAGACTATGAATGTTAATATTGTCAAATCTAACTTTATCTGGAGTTTCAAGCGTATTTGAAGATTCATTCATTTTAACCATTTCATCCTCAGGCTTCATCATCACACTCCTCAAATTTATTTTAAGTAAATTCCTTATATTTAAAGAGCATCCTTCATTTCACAGAATAGGATTTGGAGGTGAAGATGAGAGATGCCACTCTATAAGACTGGTCTGGATATGTGGAAGAAGTATCAGGCAAAGTTCAACCCCACCGTCATAGGGACTAGGTTCACGGATGTCCAGAGCATCGCCGTCGATAGAGCACAGGAAGGTCTAAACATGGTTGCCACCGCCAGGGACTTGGTGAGGCCGATCCTCGATGAGTATGGCATTACTGGTGGTATGAGGGCGACCTACCTCGCCTTCGGCCTCGCCCTTCTGAGGCATATAGTCCGCCAGAAGGGTGATGCTGGCAAGAAGATCAGCTCTGGTCTCAAGAGCTACTATGTGAACGCCTATGGCCTCGATCCCTCAGTCTGCGATGAGATTATACAGGTCATCGCAGGCTGGGTGATGCCATACTAAACATCCTTTGCCTGATACCTCTTCCACATAGAAAAACCCTTAGAGAACCCAGTTTTTTTATATAAAAAAATAATTGGTTTTTCACTCCTCTCTTAACATATTCAATATCTTTTCTCTCGCCTTCTCCTTATAATCTACTAAAAGCTTGAAAGCTTTATTGCTTAGCTCCTTAGCTCTGTCTTTAAGTTTGTTGTATATATCTTTATCCCAGCAGTCATAGATAGCACTTCTAACTATGTTTCTAAACTCCTCTGGAACATAGGCAACTAAGCTATCAAGCTCTACTATATAGTCATAAGTATAGCTCTTACTTCTTGTATCTCTCTGTAACTTAGCTAAAGTCTCCGCATCCTCTGGTCTTGGAGGTAGATCAAACTCCTCAACTTGCTCTGGTGTAACAGCAACCCTCCTTAACTCAACCTTCTCTCTGTCAAGTCCAAAGTATTCTAAGGCTTCCTCAAGAAATCTCTGAATATCCACTCCGCTTGGGTCTAAGTCTCCAAGATATAGTATAACCACCTTGTCATGCCTCAATAGTGTAGTCTTCAAGTCTTCAACATTGTTGTATATGAATGTCCAACTACTGTAACCACGATTGACTCTTATTCTCACCTTCAAGTCTCTTGTCCAATTATATATCGTCGAAGACAAAGCCTCCTTCTCTATCCATATCTCTGGTATAATAGGTTGCTCCGCCCACATTTCAACATCTATTGTAGGCATCATCCAGTCAAATAGCTCACTAAGTATCTCACTTATGTCTATGCTCTCAAGCTTATACTTTAATCTCTCCTCAAAGTCTTCTAAGACATCATCGCTAAATCTATGGTCTGATCGGTATCCGAGAACCACCCTTGTCTTATCCTCAAGGAAATCCCAGGCATATCTCCCCTCCTTTCTCGCCTTAACCAGAATCCTTGACAGCCTCTTATATGCTGATCTGGTGTTAGGTATGATATTCTTGCTAACCAGATAGTAGAACAAAGTTCTCAATGTAGGCTTTACACCCTGAGCACCAAAGAGCCTTATAGCATTATCGACCTCCGTTAGGATAGCTTCCCTATTCCCCCTCATCCATCCACCTCCATCTATAACAATACACAAAGGTCTATATAAGCCTTTTGGACTAGTCCTCCAACCTGAAACCCTTAAATTTCCTTATTACCCTAACTCCATATAGCCATGACTCGCTATGGAATTATAACAAGTTATGCCCCATCTCTAAAAACAGTAGGTCAAGATATAGCATACGCATTTAAAAAAGCAGGACTCAAAATATACTTCAAAGACTACATGGTATCAGAACATGAAGCACCAAACCTATTTCAAAGAGCAATAATATTCATAACATGCGACCCATTATACGCACATAGCTGGTTCCTACTCGCAAGAGAATACAACCTCCTAAACATACCAACACTAATATACACAACTGTAGAGGGAGAACCCAAACAACATCTAATCTCAAAATGGATAAAACAAGGATGCTACTTCATATCCAATAGTAAATTCACAACAAAAATGCTTAAGAGAGTAGGACTAAAAGTAATAGGCATGGTTCCACATGGAGTAAACATGGATATGATAGAATTCTCAAAGAAGCTAATACCAGACCAAAAACAAATGATTAAAGATAAACTCAATAAAAAAGTGATATTCGGAACAGTAGCATCAGGTCATCCAAGAAAAGGGCTTGATAGACTTTCACAGGCAATAGAAATAGTTAATAGCAAAACTAAAGACATAGGATTCGTCATCTTCACAAACGCAACAGGTAAAAACGCCTTCTTTGATGTTGAAAACACCCTAATTCTAACAAGATTCGGAAAACTGGCAAGAGAAGAAATACTCTCACTTATAGGAGCATTAGACTTCTATATCCAGCCCAGTCTATGCGAGGGATTTGGCTTACCAGTCCTTGAAGCCCAAGCCTTCGGAATTCCAGTAATATACCCAAAATATGAACCCCTAACAGAGATAGCTCACCCCAAACTAAACTATCCAGTATCAATCCAAGATGAACAATATAAAGACCTTGGAGATGGAATACTATACCTCATTCACGAATACAATCCAAAAGAAATGGCTGATCAAATTTTAAATGCCTACGAATTATACACCAAAAACAGACAAGAATACGAAGCCAGAAAAAAAGAACTTATAAAACATGCTGAAAGCTTCGACGTAAAGAAAATATACCTCCAATTCCTTAAATTCTGGAGAGATTAACATGAGAGAAAGGAGAATTTCAGACATAAAAAAGAAGTATCACGCCAAAACTCTATCAGATAGTGCTATCTCTCTAACCTTTCAAAGACTACTTGACATTGACCCATACTTCGCAGAATATGTATGGTTATATCTTTCACCCTTTGACTTATCGCAACTTGGACTTGGACTACTCTACAACATTCTTCCAATAGACTATGAACCATACAATATTGGTTTTGAATTTGAACTCCCCAACTTTGATGAATTACTCCAGGGTATATGGGGAAAATTCAAACCAATACACTTCGAGAGATTGTATATGTGGATGACAGACTTCAAAGAATACATTATAGAAAACTTCAAGGAAGAATTCCAAGAAGATTTACTCATAGGAAGAGGAGAAAAAGCCATCTACGGTATTACTCCATACGCAAGAGGGCTATATGACCCTATAGTGGCAAGAGAATTCCTAAGAGCAACTTTCCACAGACTTAGACTTTTAAGAAAACCAGATGAAAGCTGGATCAAGACAATGGAGCAAATAGCGGATTACCTTGAAATGATAGAAGTAACCGACGACAACATATTCAATAGATTAATGATGCTATTTTCAGCACAATCTCAAGCCTTCGTTCTTGGTTTGGGAGTATTAGGTAAAAGCAGACTATCAGATGTTGAAGGCGACCTTGCTAAAATACCCTTCATGGATGCTCAGAGAAATATACTTGACATCAAATTTAGCACCCTTGATCATCTACAATTTGGATTCATTCTCGGTGTAACTCCTCTGGGATATGGTCTTCTTCTACCTAAGAAATCAATCTATAAATTAATCGATGACAAAAAGAATCCACCATTCCTAAAAGCACTAATAGAAAAGATGAACATAATAAAAAACTCACTAATATTAACAACCTTCGCATATTCAAACTATAATAAACCAGAGGAAATGATAAACCCTCACAAAAGTGATAGAACAAATCAATATGCTCTTTTACATCAACAAAGAAGAATAGTTGAGAAATGGGTTGAAACAAGAATACCTCCAGAGGAATCCAACCCAATAAGGATAAGACAATACAAAAACGCAGTTCTACAATTAATCTCATGGAGAGCTAAAAGACACAGATGGGGATTCAAAGCCTGGAAAACGATGACCGAGGATCAATTCAAAGAATGGTGGCTCAACCATTGGGAAGCTCAAGGTTTAAATAGACAAACGCTCCTAAACCTATATGGGGGTATGAGATTATGGCTCCAAAGACTTCAAGAAGAAAAAGTAAGGTTAGGGAAGAGGGTGAAGCTCCGACGCCTACGCCTGGCACTATCCCTATAGAGATACCTGAAGATGTCAGAGAGCAACTAACCACAATAATTCAAGAGCTATTGCTGAAGACCCATGAGTTAAGCTTCGAGTATTCCACCTGCGACTGCTCCAAGATAATGAAGTGTCCTCTCGCCCTCAAGAGCAAGGAGCTATTCAAGACCGTAAAGAAATTAAGACAGGTCATGGAAAAGTTATCTCAGGAGAGATCAACAAGCTATATTGAGTGAAGGGTAGAAGGCCATGTCCAAGGCAACTCTTCAAATACCCCCATTTTTCTTAAAGATAGACGGAGAACTGGTAGAAGTTTTAGAGATTTTAAAATCTAGACTTATAACAGGTGAGGAATGGTATCACGTTGTAGTATCCATCCACTACAGAGGCATGAGAGGAAAACCATATTCCCTCTCAGTTAGAAGTCTCAAAGAGCTTGAAAACAAACTTAAAATAGAAATAACAAAACTTAAAATGATAGAATTCGCTTATGGCATAGAGGAAGTAAGGAGGCTGATAACCTAATGTCCTCCATCAGGGAGGAGTTAGACCCCAAGGAGATAAAGAAAACAGCCCAAATCCTATCCGACATACTCATCTCAAATCCACCTCAGATTACTCTTAATCTCCCAAAAAAGGAATCGTTATCAATCACAGTAACCGACATATATACAATAGAAGAAATAGATTTAGACCTAATAGTTTCAGGTGTAGGAGGAATAGTTGATCCAATTGGACAACTAAAAGACTGGTTCGCAGATATTCTTAGTTCAATAGCCTCATGGATAATATCTGGCATAGAAACCTTCATTGAAACAGCAATAAAACCAATCTTAAACACTATAAACTCTACAATAACAAACATCTGGAGTGAAGTCCAAAAAATAGCACCAGTAGTTCTAGACCCTATATATGATGCCATTAAATGGGTTTCAGAACAATTTGAAGGACTAAAAGACCTCGCATCAAGTCTTCTTGACAGTCTAAATAGTGTATTTGATAGCTTAAGTAAACTTGCTCAAGGACTTATAGATAATCTCCAGGCATTAGGAGAAAGCTTAAATAATGTTATTCAAAAGGCTATTTCATCAATATCTGACTATATTACCAACATAGGTGAAGCAATAAGTGGAGTATTCAGCAGTCTCGAATCATTAACAGAAAAACTTGGAAAATCTCTTACAGATATGATACAAAAAGGTATATCTGGCATAGAATCACTAATATCAAATGTTACAGATTTTCTATCAACAATACCTGACTCTATAATCGAAGCAATACAGCCCATCATAAATCTAATAACGACAATACCAGACACAATAATAAATGGAATAACTCAAATATTCACAACATTACAAAGCCTTATGGAACCAATAACTGAAACCTTTAGAGGATGGTTAGAAAGTATCCCACAAATAACAGAAGGAATAGTAACAGCCATTATGGGAATATCACAAATAGGAGAGACCATAACAGGATTCATTCAATACTTAGTAAACCTTAAAGAAGAAGCACCAGCAATATACAGCAATATAATAGAAAAAGCATGGGCTACAACAATACAGCCATTATTTGATTCAATAAATGAAGGTATAATAAAGCCCTTCCAGGAGGGACTCAAAGAAATAATCGACAATGTAACAAAAGGCTTTAACTCACTAGCCCAAACCACACAAGGATTCGTAAACGCAATAATGAACTTCCCAACGTGGTTCCCAGAATGGTTCAATGAATACATTACAACTCCCCTAACTTCTCTACCATCAATTTGGATGAGTCCCCAAATATTTGCTGAGATAAGAGTGAACCTTAAATCAATATTCAATATATTCTGGGGAGAAATAAAAACTCTGTCAGAGGCATTAGTATCAGGTCTTCAGAATCTCCTCAAGTTCTTCTGGGATTCACTTCAAAATATACAAAAAGGTGTGGCAAATATAATATCAGAAATAACAAAGGAATTTTGGGACTCAACAATACAAGTAATGGAAAAGTCAGGTAAAGCTATACAGCCATTAGCAGAGCACTATCTTAAACCACTACCAGAATCCATAGCATCACAAACACATGAATTTCTAATACAGAAATATGAGGAAATACTTAAGGCAGAACAAATGGCTACCCCAGAATACTTCAAAATAGACTATGTTAAGAAAGCTATTACAACAGGTAGCATATACGCCATGACTGTATCATGGATACCCTTCTATGCTCAAATACCCCTCAGAATGGCTCAATGGGTAATGAGAGGTGTAGCAAGGTCTATAGGTGAACTTGGATGGAAACATAAAATCAGTCTAAAGCCTCTCGGTATAGGCTATGAGACTGAAATCGACATATCAAAGATTATAGGGGCTTCACTATACACATTCGCAACTAATATTGGAAGATGGATGGATGAACTAGGGCGAGGTATGATATATGGATATGCTATATGGCTGACAAGACCTATTGGAAGGCTCATAAACTACTGGTTGAGAAATGTTCTCCCAATAATAGCTCCCAGAGATGATGAGATAATAGAGTTCCTGAGAAGGAACATGGCTTACATAATACAGAAAGACCCAACAACAGGTGTAATCAGAGAAGTTAAACCAACAGAAAGGTATAAGGAAATCCTCAAAATCGCAAAATTCTTCCTATCAATCTATGGACATTCTGATGTAACTTTAGACTGGTTCTTCAAATACACACCAGATATGTGGATCAAAGTCAAAGACAGATTCGGAACATTCAGAAACATACCCTTGAGTCTAGTCCATAAGCTCCCCACATCCTCAGAGCTATGTAGAATGATGGTTAGAGACCTATTCTACTCACTTGAAGACTTTACTAAGGCAATACAAACCCAAGGCATGATTCCAGACATAGCCTATCTCTACTACCTCCTACACTTCAGATACGCCTCCCCAGAAAGACTCTGGAGCTTCATATCAAGAGGTATAAGCGGTATGCTATGGGTCTCAATATCCGACTCTGAGAGAAGAGCATTAGAGAAAGTAGCACAAACAATAGGAGCCTTCACACCAATAGCACCAATAGAACTTAACTTCAAATACTCAAAGCTATTTGATGCTCTTAAGACCTACATGAAATGGCATGACTATGCCAGATTCTCATGGATTAAAGGCTTCACATCGGACAACCTTATAGTGATAGATACCCTCGCAGACATACCCACAAAGATTGATCAGCGATGGATGACCCGATGGGGTCTCTACAATATATTATCTGAAAGGGGAGTCAAGATAACTTCCCCAGTATCAGCCTTTAGAGAGAAACTAATAGAGCCATCAGCAAGCTCAGAAATAAAGCTCGACCTATCACTATTCTCAAGAACCCTACAGGCAACAGGTCTCCATCCAGATTGGGTTCCTCTAACAGCAGTAGCAGAAACTATAAACACCTTAGTAGATGAAAGAACACTACTAAGGACTGGATTCATCAACCTATTCAAAGAAGGCTTTTGGAATATAAACGCTCTTGAAAAACTACTCGCAGGTTTCATAACAGCAAGCTTCAAAGTTTCATACTTCGACACCTCAGAAAACAAATGGGTTACTGGATGGGTAAACTATCCAGTTATGTATCTACCTCCAGAAAGGAAACTACTTGAACTTAGAGCCTTAATGGATAGAGCATTAGACATACTAAGAGACACAGTAAGAGACCTTAGCAGAGGCTATTCAGAATTCATCATACAAAACTATGAAGAGTTCAAAGAGAAGCTAACAGGCATAATCGAAAAAATAAATGAGTTCTTCGCAAAGGATTATGAAAAAATAACAGGAGTAAAACTACCAGATGAACTTAAACTTGCCTTCGTGGAGGAATACTACTCAGCATACATAAACTCCTTAAACATCTGGAGAGACATCTACACAATAAGAAGAGTCAGGTATTGGACACAAAGATGGCTTGGATATGTGATGTATAGAGTTACAACTGGAGTAGTAAAAAGGGAGGATGTAGAAGCACTCGCAGATTATGTTGGAGAAAAAGCCAAACTAACAGACTATGAAAAGGAGTTCATAAAGGGAGTTCTAGACCGAATGGTAAACATAGCGATAAGGGAATACATCCCCACCCCAACTCAGCTTGCCACCCTCTCTGAATACCTTGTAATCAAGGAAGACCTAATCGACAAAGCCCTAACCGAGAGACTAGTCCCAGATGAATGGAAGCCCATTTGGAAGCAATATATCGAAATAAGGCCGATTGCTGACGATATTAAGAGCCTTCTAACCACCTACAGAAGAGCCTTAATCTACATAAAGATACCAGAGGACATAGAAAGCAAGATTAAGGAATACATGGAAATGATAAACTTCACAGATAAAGAAATGGAGATACTGAAACTAAGAGTAGAACTCGAAGAAATGATACTTCAAGCAAGACAATCAATGAGAGAATACATACCCACACCATCTATGCTCGCAACAATATCAGAATACATACCAAAAGCAAGAGAATACTTTGATGATGTAGTCAAAGCTAAAAGGATACCTGAGAAGTGGCAACCAATATGGGCTGAATACATAGACCTCAGACCCATAATGGACGAAGTAAAGAAGATGATTTCAAGAGCAGAAGACCTATATGTTTACTTCATAATAACAGAAGACGACTACAAAAAGATACTAAACCAGCTAAAGAACTTCGGATACACAGACAAAGAACTAGAACTAATGCTGACATCCTCAAGATACGAAAGACACTATAGAGCCTTTAGAGAACTGGTAGGCGATGTAGATAGAATGGTGATGCTATCAGAGTATTCACCACAAGCAAGGTCATACGCCCTCGGACAATTATACAAGATGATTGACGCTCTACCAGTAGATGAAGAAACAAAGAATGTCCTGAAGGCAATGTGGGAGCAGTTCATAAGGCTCAAACCAATAATGGATGAAGTCAGAAGATACATAACTGAGCTACTATCAGACTTCGCAAGTGGAATAATAACAGAAGAAGAGTTTGTCAAAGAACTTGAAGCACTTAAAGAATGGGGTCTTGATGATTATGAGATAATGTTCTATAAAGCCATAGGAGGAATGAGAAGAGCAAGATACTTAGCAAGAAGACAAAGGGGGATGTAGAGAATGTCCCAGAAGGATAAACACATTGAAAACTTCATACAAACCCTAAAAGAGATAGAGAAATCAATCTCACAAAATATAAAAATACAACCTCAACAAGTAGGAGGAACATCATCACCTCAACCTTTAACTCCAAGACCACTTAGGAGGAGGTAGAAAATATGAGTAAGTGGGGTCTAACATATAAAGGAACTGAAATATTGACACCAGAGGAATGGAACGCAGTAGTAGATGCTTTAGAGGAGCTTGATAAGAGAGCACCAATAGAGAGAAATGGTGGATTAGCAGTATTCTCAGGAGATGGAGCCAAAACAGAGTTTCATATTCCACACGGCTTATCAGCCAAACCCACTATCGCTATAATTGGGGCTGGAAGTCAAGACGCTTCAGGATATAGCCATTACGAAGTAACCGACACAGAGATAATAGTTCATTATTCATCGCCTCCTCCATCTGGAAGCGATAACGTTAAAATATACTGGTATGCCATAAGACTATGATGAGAGCGACATCAATTTGGTATGTGTTTCCCTTTTATCACAAAGTTAGCTTTAATGTAATTGGAATGAAACATTATGAACAACTCAAAAAATACTATAGAATAGAACTAATAGATGAACTAGCATTTCCTTACATATCAATGACCACAAGACCTCTAATAATAATACAACCATACTTCTACCTATTCCAAAAATTAGAAAAAAGACTAGCACAGAAAGTTAGTCGGTCATCAGGATTAATAGGAGTAGATGTAGCAGATACAGATAGACTATCACCATACGCAGTAAAATTAACTAAATACGCAAAAGCCTTCATAGTTCCATCCAAAAAATCTAAGGAAACATACATAAAATCAGGAGTTAAAAAACCAGTTCATGTAATACCTCATGGAATAGATGAACAATGGATAGATGCCCCTAAACAACCTCCAAATCTATTTGAACATTTAGCAAAACTCAAGGAACGAAGAAACCTAAAACTAATACTAAGCTTCATAGTTCATAGCCCATATAGGAAAGGACTTGACATACTACTAAGATACTATCAAGCTCTACTTAAAGAATACAATAATGTTCTACTTGTAGTAAAATCAGCAAACGCTGTAGGATACTTCCCAGAAACAATCGAATACAAAAAAGGAAAACCCAAATACCAAATGGAAGGAAGAGTATTATCTGGATGGCTTACAGAACAACAAAAAATGGAACTCTTCGATCTATGCGATCTATACGCATTAACATCAAGAGGAGGAGGGTGGGAACATCCACCTATGGAAGCACTAACAAGAGGGGTTCCAGTAATAGGAGCAAAAGGTGGAGCATGGGAGGAATACATGCCTGAATGGTCATTAATTCCCTCAAAAAAGAGCGATAAAGTCTTACCATCAAATCCAATTCATATAGGATATGGGGTTGAAATGATAATTGATAAAGCAGTAGATAGAACTATAGAAATCTTCAACAATTATGAAGAATACAAAGCAAAAGTAAAGGAACACATAGAAAAATTCATAAGACCCAACTTAACTTGGGACAAAATAGGTGAAAAATTAAGAGATGTAGTCAAAATATACCTCTAAAGTTTTTGTTCAAGCCTTCTCAAAACCAATTCCAAAGGCTTTAAACTATCAATAATCAAGTTATGATCTTTAGTCAAAACAATATCACCATACTTAACAGAACGCATCATATTAATTCTATTCTCAGCTAAATAAAGCCATAATTCTACATCATCTAAAGTCTCCCCAGTCTTCTCCTTATACTTATCATAAGCCTCCTTACAGAAATCTAAAACAATTTTACTTGCTTCATTTAAATTATTAATATGCTTGGCAAATACATAGTCTCCTTCCTCTACATACTCCATCTTTGAAATCAAATCCTCCAGATTGCTTATCTTTTCACTCAAGCTTCCCATCCTTCTCTAACACCTCTAATATCTTCTTAACACCAAACTTTAAATGAAGCCAACTTCGACTTCCCTCTGGTTTAGCATATAAATATAGCAACATCAACTTAGCAATTAAATCCTTCATCCCTATTCACCCAACTTATCTTTAACTCTTTTCATCGCCTCAAGAATAACTTTACAAGCCTCTATATTTAAGTTATGGTCAGATGGCTCTATAATATCCCCCCAAACCTTATGCCAGTAAACTCTTCTAACATCTTGACCAGCAAGCGTATAAGCCACTTTAGTCAAAACATCTACTCCCTTACCCTTATCCCTAAGAGGTCTCGATACACCTCTTGCCACTCCACCAGTATCCAGTATATAATCTACAAGTGTAACAATGATCTTTCTCCAGTATTTATCTCTTACAATAATCCACTCCTTAAAAGCTCTTAAAATATCTCTACTAAAAATAGGCTCTAATACCCTTCCAAACTCAATAATTGAACTTGTAACATCCTTAGATGTAAATCCTTTCCCCAAAACTTCCAAATCTATCAAAGTTGAATAATCCTTAGCCATTTTCTCAATAAGTTTCAAAGATTCCACAAATCTTTTGTTTACATCTATCATACTTCTATCCGAAACACCTACAGTCTCATAGAAACCCTTACCTCTTATATGATAGACATATCCAACTACAGGAGCTTCAAACTCAAAAATTCTAGAAATACCCTTACTAAGGTAATCTGATATACTAACATACTCAATTACACTCTTAATCACATCCTTGTAAAATAGCTCAAGAGACCTACCCAAATCTATTAGGCTCTTCAAAATATCTCTATTAATTTTTTCATACACTTTTGTTGTCTCTTCAAGTCTTATTCCAAAACCTTTCTCAACAAAATCTACACCTATAATGGACTCCTCAAACCTCTTGCCATAATCTTTATATATAAAATCAACACCCTTCATTAAGTCAAAAAATAGTTTCAAGTAATCCCTACTTAGAATATCAAAAACTTTCACATAATCTTTAAGTTCCTTTCCCTTTAATGTCGATAAGAAATGCTCACCATAAGCATAATCAATGAAATTCCTAAGAATACTTTTACTGGTATAGTCAAAGCTTCTACTAACTTCAACTAAGGACTTCACAATATCTAACAAAACAAAATCTGAACATATACTATAATCCAAATAGCTCTTAGTGGTGTCTCTACTCAAATAGTCTAAACCTTTACATAATTCCAACAAGACTTTAAGCGAATCTCTAAGAGACCAATCCCTTCCTAAAACAACATCCCTAAACAACTTCACAGCAAACTTTAAAAACCAATCAGTAACGCTCACAGAATCAAAAGTCCTTTTCAAGAACTCTTTATACAAGAAATCAACTGACCTCCCTATATCAACAAAACATTTTAATGATTCCTTTTTAACATAATCCAAAACCTTAAAGACATCACTTATGGGTTTGGTTCTATCTTTTCTCAAGTAATCAGAAGCTCTACCAATATCAACATAAACTTTTAGAATGTTTCTATATAGATAATCAAAAGTTCTAATTGTCTCCCTGAAGGTCTTACCACGAAGACTTGAAATCAAAAACTCACCAACAGCATAATCAAGGAAACTTCTAAGCACATCTTTAGCTAAATAATCAGAGGTATTTACAAACTCATACAAGTTCCTGTAGAATATAGCAGTCTTAGTAAACCAATCAATGTTTTTAACAATATCAAGGAGAGCCTTCATGGACATTTTTTCTATGTAATCTACAGTTTTGCCTATATCTGTAAAGCTTCTGTAGAATGTTGAAGTTTTACTATACCAATCAACACCTTTACAAGTGTCAATTAAGGATTCTGAAACCAGCTTACAATACCAATCTGAAACCTTCCCAACATCAACAACCTTTTTAGCAGGAGTTTTCCTAAGATAATCTAATGAAATAAATGTATCGAAAAATATTTTAGAGGCAAACTTACTATACCAATCAATTATCCTACTTGTATCAACTAACACCTTAGCTGGAGTTTTCTCCACATAATCAACAGTCTTTCCAACATCTTTAGCTAACTTTCCAATTTCCTTCTTAAGATAATCTGATGAAACCCCAGTATCAAAAAGCGTTCTAACAAACTCTACAACCTTCTCAAAATAATCAACAGCTAAAGAGCTATCAACCAAACTTTTAAGAGGTCTTTTAGAGATAAAATCAGCGACCATTCCATAATCAATATAGACTTTCTCAAAATCTCTTCCAATAGTATCTATACCTAAAACAGAATCTCTTAGTCTTCCATCATAATCCTTAGATATGAAATCAACACTTTTCACAGTTTCATAAAATGATTTTCCTCTAAAAGTCGATAACCAAAACTCACCATAAACTCTATCCATAACATCTCTATACACTTCTCTAAACATACTAATGTAATCTAATCCTTTACTCACATCAATAAAACTCCTAACATAATTAACAGTAAGACTAAGTGAATCTAAACCTTTCCCCACATCCATATAACTTCTATAATATTCCACAAACTTACTCAAACTATCAACACCTTTACCAATATCAACAACACTTTTATGAAAAGCAACAATACGAACTAAGCTATCTACACTCTTTCCCGAATCTTTTTCCACATCAATTATTCCCCTTGATAACGCATCTCCTACTTTTCCTACATCAGTTATTTCCTGAACATAAGATACTCCAGAGGTTTCCTCACTTCCCCAGGAACCATGACTAGGCTCAGGGTCTATATACTTTCTAATATAGATTTGATCCCACCATGAGTCAGCAGGATACCTATAGTGGCTTTTTAAAAGGACTCCATCTATCTCACTCCAAGAGCTTCTTGGATCAACCCAATCTGATTCCTCGGTTCTATCCTTTACATATTTAACTTTACCATCTGATGGGCGATGATAAATCTCCAGTCTATACCACACCAAGTCTGAAGGAGCCGAGAACTCTGTAATCGTGTAAAATGTTCCACCAGAGTTACGTCTCCAGTCGTCTTTGTCATCTCTACATAGGAGGTATGAGGCATAGTAATCTGAGGTTGATCCTCCAGGTTCCAGTCCTGCTATGGCAGACCTATCTCCGCTGAATATCATCCAGGCATGGACAACCGCTCCTCCACCAGTAGATGTCTCATGTTTATGAGCTTTAACTGATAGTTCTTCTCCATCACCATCTTCATGTAACTTACCGCTTTTGCTACCCTGCTTTACATGAGTGTCATCCACATGGAAATAGTCTCCACTACTTCCTTCTACAGTCCAGCCTGGAGGTGTAGAACCCAAAGTTCCATCTTCAAAATCTTCATAGAATTGGAAAGTATCTTCTCCACTTCCTGAATATGTCGCATCAGAGTTTCCATAATAAACATATATAGTAACAGAGTCAGGACTAGCAGGTATAGAAGGTATCTTCACCCAGAATTTAGCCCAAGAACCATACTCATATTCCTCCATGTAATAGTCTAAGAGGGTTTCACCATCATCTGCTGTGAATCTTATGTCTCCAAAATCTTCTCTACATTTAGTTCCAACATATACAACACCCCATGTTATTAGACTCTCTGTTTCAGTTCCATCTGTCCCTGTGCTTCTATAAACTTTAATACCTATCTGATAATCTGTAACCGCACCAGCAGTAGAGCCTTCTATTTCATGGCTTTTTCTATATTGCCATCCACTAAGCCAACCCACAGTTCTTCCAACCCCATTAAATCAATTCCAAAACTTATAAATAATCCCTCCTCTCCTCACATTTATAGAGGAGGTATGTCCGCAAAGGACTTCGGTAAGATAAGTGGATATGTGGAAATCATAGTCAAAGATAAAGATGGAAAAGTTAAATACCACATAGGAGCACCCCCAAGAAGAATCCTAAGACCCAATCCACTAATCGATGATGATGCTGGAGACTGTCCCTTCTCAAGCTTCCCAGCCAAACTTATAGACTTAGAATACTGGAGGAAAAACGTAATCACAAATGTAGGTCTAGCATGTATAGTAAGACTAGTCTTCGCTGGATTGACAGAAGATAAATTCGGATACCTTGGCATAGGCTCAGGAACCACATCCGAAGCGGTAACTGATACTGAATTGGAGGCTGAAATCATAAGAAAATCCGCTACTGTATCACAGGAGACCACATCAGTATCAGGAGACACAGCTAAACTTGAAGCAACATTCTCTTCAGCAGATGGACTCTCAGGAACAATGAACATATCAGAAGCAGGAGTATTCAACGCATCAGCAGGAGGAGACCTACTCGCAAGAAAAGTATTCTCAGCAGTCCCAATAGACTGGGACGCTGGAGACACTCTCACAATAAGATACTACATCCAGTTCACAAGATAGGTGGACAAATATGCCAGTTAGAATAGCACGAAAAGAGAGATACAAGGGAACACTTACTTTAGAATCTCTTAACACGGAGACAGACATAATTAACTTAGAAGACCAGTCTGATGACTACATTATAGAGGGGCAAATAGACCTAAGCAATATGGCAGAGGGAGACGAAGTTATAATAAGAACCTATATTGCTGTCGATGGAACAAATCAAAGAAAAACAGATGAACTCAAATTTACTGGCTCTCAAACTATACCTATAGTCAGAATTCCTGCTATAACATGCTCCTACGACGCAAAATTCAGAGTAACAATAACTCAAACAGCAGGAACTCCAAGGTCATTCCCATACTTATTCATACTACAAGTAATGGAGGTGATATAAAAATATGAGCCTAATACATCCAATCAAGTTTACAATAAAAAAGAAGGTAGATGCCTTTACAACACCTGGAACATACACATGGGTAGCACCACAAGACGTTCATGTAATCGATGTAATAATAGTTGGAGGAGGCGGTGGAGGAGGTGGAGGTGGAGGAGGTTCTTCATCTGCGGGAAGTAGTGGTGGAGGAGGAGGTTCAGGAGCGGTTATAATAGCGAGAGGAATTCCAGTAACTCCAGGTTCTTCATATTCAATAACAGTAGGAGCAGGAGGTAGTGGAGGAAGTGGAGGAGCTGTAGATGAAAATGGCTCTCCAGGTTCAGCAGGGGGAGATACAACTGCTTTTGGGCTTACAGCAGGAGGAGGCTCAGGAGGTGGAGGAGGTAAAGCAAATAGTGGTGGAGCAGGAGCAGGTGGTGGTGGAGGATCACCTTCAGGATATGCTATAAACTCAGAAATATCGATGCTATCTGGAAGTTCAGGAGAAACAGGGAACACCAAGGGAGGAAAAGGAGCTGACACACCCAACAATATAGCATCTGGAGGAGATGGAGGATCGACTGTTACAGGAGATAAAGGCGAATCAGGAGAACCTGGTTCATCTCCAGGAGCAGGAGGTGGAGGTGGAGGAGGTAGCCTATACGCAGGTGGTGGTGATGGAGGGAAAGGAGGAGATGGAGCTGTATATATAATCTACTATACAAGCATGTAATAAGTGGTGATGGTATATGACTTGGAAAGAAACTGAATTTCCAATTTTCAAAGGTGCTAAAGAAGTTGGTGATAAAGTAGAGGCTAAAAGATTCTGGAAATTCAAATTAAATGAACTTCTTGATATAGACTCAGAAATATGTCAAGAGTTCTTCGGTGGATTAACCACATGGAGACAAGTAGCACGTAAAGTCATAGAAAGGGTAGAATATCCTTTCAGAATGGGTCTTCCAGATGATAAACATACATATAACGCATACTTCGGAAAATATAAGAGATGCTGGACTCTAACAGCGGACTACTGGGACAAAGTAAGTGAAGTAGTAGCAACATTAGTAGGAGATTGCGACGGCTCAAGTATAGCCATAGTAGGAGGATGCCTAATAATAGGAGTAGAAGCCTATCAATGTCTCGGATACCTATACAAAGGAGACAAAATATTAGGCGGACACGCATGGCCTATAGTTCACGACCCAGAATCAGACAAGTGGTATCTGGTGGAAAGCACCCTTGATGAAGTCCCAGAGGAATATCCAGAAATAGACCCAGAAACCAACTGGTGGAACATGAATGAACTAAGATATCACGCATGGGTCAAATTCAATAATACACATTACTATGAATGGATAGGAGGAAGTGAATCTATGGGTATAAAAGAATACCTAAAATTGGGGAGGAAGCTCAAAGAAACAAGAGAAAAATATGAAGCTATAAGGAGAGCTTGGAGAAAGAGGGTTAAACCTTTAAGTAGGATGGGAATACTTGAAAGACTTAGATGGAAATATGAAGGCGACAAAGGTAGGTCTTGACATCGGTAGTATATGCCACTTCCTACTTGGACTGCTATCAACAATCTTTGGAGGTTTAGGCTACACTATTCTCCTCTCGGCTCTCTTCATCCTAAAGCAAATCTTAGACCTAATGAATGGAGAAGCCTACGAAGAGACAAGCGGAGACATAGCGGAGTTCTGTAGCGGAGTTATAGTGGGACTAGTCCTCCTCAAAATCCTCCTCTTTTATGCCCCTTTTCAATAAAAAGCCCTTAACTAAGCCCACAACATACCCAAAGTAATAGCCCATAATCACCGAGATGACAGGGATCACATCATCCCAACCGACCTTACTCAACCCCACTAAGACGAAGCACCCCCCAAGAATCATCAAAGCTATATAATCTCTCGCCTCCATCTCATCTGTAAGATGCCTATAGCCCTTAATAAACTTTACACAACATTTATAAATTCCCATAAACTAAAATAGATTTGGGTCGATGAGCCATGAGCCAAACCATCCCTCAAAGTCTCCTTACACCTGAGAGAGCCGAATACCTCCTCACAATTCATCAAATATCTTTAGACTCTCCCTTGGGATATGCTACTCCCAGCAGAGTGGCAAGCACATTAAACAAAAACATAAATACAGTAAGAAACATGATGCTAAAAATGTATCATCTTGGTCTTCTAAAGAAAGGAGGACATGGAATGTATAAACTATCAGACATAGCAAAACAACTACTCAAAAACGCAGACCTACTATGATCGCCTACTGTCCAATATGTAAAAAACCAAGAACCCTCATATACTATGACAATGTAAAAGGATACCAATGTATATGCTGTGGCTCCATTATAAAAAACCCTAAACCAATAAAACAGCAGACCCTCATTCAGAACACTTCTCAAGAAACCAAGAATGATTACCTATCTCCTCACAACTCTCAGGAGAAAAAAGACACTTAAAAACAACATATAAAAAGCCATACAAACCAAAACTCAAGAACATAAAGGGTATAACCCAACCCATTACCACCACCTTGGCGGGTCAGGGGGGATTTGAACCCCCGCCCTTCGGGTTAAAAGCCCGACGCTCTACCTGACTGAGCTACTGACCCGCTAATCCTCCTCAATCCTCTTCCTCCAATCAAAACCCGCCCTCCTCTCATAAACCCTCGTCCTCTTACTTCTACTTGCCAACTTTCTCAAACCCTTACCCTTAAAACTACTAAGAGGTCTATGCCTCCTCGATATTCTTATATTTCTCCTAACAGCAGAATCAACCTTACTCTTCATCAATTCATAAACAGGCTTTGGAACCCATCCCTCAGAAGTGTGTATAATAGACCCAACATATACCTTCTCACCTTCTTTACTCTTAAATCCCAAATCTAATCCAACTGGAGCAGAACACAAAGGACAACTCAACTCATCACCTCTTCTAAATTGCTTTATTAACCATTTTACATTCTCAGAATCAATAGTTTCACCACTTCTTATATCTCTCTTAGCAACAGCAATTACAACACTACAATTTGGGCATGTTATCTTAGTCCCCTTCCTCAAAATAATCTCTCCTTTCTTTTCCTCTTCACCCCTAACGAAAATTATAATAGAAGATAACTTATCCTTTACAGTCTTCTTTAAATTTCTAATCATACCTTATTACCTCCACTATCTCCTATTCTGACATATATTTGACCTTCTAATTTTTCTATTCCTTTCTCTAAAGCTTTAAGACAATCATTTAAAGCCTTAATTAACTTCTTAACCTCATCTTGGTTAAGTCTAATGATTACTGGCCAGAAATTATCATCCTCAATACCTAAAACAATTTTATCAGGCTCTACGCTATCTATACTTTTGATTCTCAATATTATGTAGTCTTCTCCTTTTTCCACGACTTTTTCATCAGTTGAATAACCTATATAAGGATAAACAACAAACAGCTTGCTCTGATTCAAATCCATAGATGCTCCTAAACAATTCTCTCTGAGATACTTACCGAGATATATTTCAGCCTTCATATTTCATCATCCCAGTCCCACCATTCATCATCCTCCTCTGTATAATCATCATCAAAATTAAGCATCATAGAACCACTAAGTATATTAGACCATCTCTCACAGTCCTCTCTATAAGGACACTTCTCACACTTAGCCTTATACTCCTCCATAGACATCAAATCACAACACCCAAAACACTCAGGCTCACTACCATCAAACCTCAGAGGCTTAGCCATCTCACCACTCCCTCCTCAATATTCTCTCCTTCTCCTTCTCTCTCCTAAGAGCCTCATATTTACTTCTCATCTCTTCCATATTTATGGAGCCTATCTTATCAAGATTATGCTCAGGAGAAAAAATAAGGGTTCTCAAAGAATACAAAAATCTATTCCCCTTACGCCTTATCTTAATCTTACCTTCGCTTGTCAGCATCCTTAAAGTAGCATATACTACGCTTCTACAGTATCCCACCTTCTCCTTTAGTTCATCAGCCGTGTATTCCTTGTCAGGCTCCATGACCTCCAAGAGCTTATTAGCACAACTTTGACTCGCTCTTGGAAATGCTCTTGGTATTCTGGTTATTTTTTCCCCTTCGAGGGGTATAATCTTCAATAGCTCATCTCTGAGCTTCTTAGCCTCGCTTAGTGTAAGCTCCATCACCTTATCCTTGATCTTCACTCGAACTACTACCTCCACACTCGTCTCCATGACCCTTCCCTCGAAAAAATTTTGTGTTGTTTGGTGTATTTAAGCCTTTTGGTGTTGGGTGCTTATGGCTTTGTGGGAAAAAGGCTTAGTATTCTGTCTATGGCTCCGAGTATTTTGAGGCATTCTGATCCGCT
>QMZE01000004.1 GCA_003663025.1 Archaeoglobales archaeon | reverse complement strand
GCATTGATGAAGAGTTATTATTCTGTTATGCGGGGGAGGAGAAATGATATTAAGCAAGAGTGCTAGGTTGCTGTTTGCTAATTGGTATTATGTTGTCAGTGATTTCAGGGGTGCTACGAATGTTGATGTCATCTCGCATGTTTCAGCGAGAGAGATATTCAGAGAACTGAGGAGTTTGGGTGTTGTCTTTCTAGTTTACGAGGGAGGGCGTGTTCATAGTGTTGATGTTGCTAACGATGAAGTGATTGATTTCTTGATTAGGGCTGCTGAATATGAGACAGCTCTTTTGGGGCAGAAAGGGAGAGCTCGCGGTGGCTCTTCCCTGCCACGAAAGAGGTGGATGGAGAGATAGGAGGTGATGTGATGAATCTGCTGGAGGAGTTGTCTAAGCAGAAAGAGAAGGTGGACAAGGCTGTGGAGGAGTTCGTTGATAATATGACGAAGAAAACAAGTAATCCAGTGGTTATCACGGAGGCGACAGTGAAACTAGCTTCGGCTAGTGTTCTCGCTTTGAGGGAGATAGGTGATAACGAACTCGCCGATACTTTCGTGGAATTGTTTTTGCTGCAGACATGCAGAGTTGAGGACTTTCTAAGAATTTCAGGGAAGATGATGCAGAAGATAGGGCTGGCGATAGAGGAATGGAGGAGGAAGGAGAAAGAAAAGAAAGAAAAGAAGGGAGGTGATGAGAAGGATGAAAAAGAAGGAGATAAAGGAAGAGGAGATACCAGCAGCAGCAATAACTAGAGAGCCTCTAGAGTTAGAAGAAAGCGTTGCTTACGAGCTGATTTTGAAGGGATTAGGAGAATACTTCGGTGGTCAAGCCAAGGACTTTGAGACGGGTCAGTATAAAGACGAGAGAATCAGGAACGTCGGATTGGTCGTAGAAGACCCAGAGGAGCCAGGGAAGGAATATATTATATCGGCGAGTGCGAATTCTCTTCTGGGGAGGCAAATTGCGGACACACTAGGCACGAGAGACGAGGACGGCGTCTTATGGTTGAAGGAAGATTTGGTCGGTAGAAAGGTGTGGATTGGCTGGAGATGGGCAGGTGGCGAGGAGAGGAAATACAAGCGTCTTCACTTGAGGATAACTGACGAGAAAGTGGAGACGGAGATGGCTTTGGTTGGGAGCGAGCAGAGGCGGAAGCTTGGCGAGAGAAGTGAGGAGGAGAGTGGCGAGATAGAGGTGGAATTATGAGAATTAGAAGACAAGTAGTTATAGATGTAGAGAAGACAGAGGATACTTGCGAGTTCTGTGGAAGACCAGCGGAGTTTCGGATAGTTTCAGTGGAAACGGGCAACAATATATGCGGGATATGTCTGAGGTGTATAGAGTTGCTAAGGGGTATAAGCAAACAAGGTGAGTAGAGATGGAAGCAAAAGAAATATGGAACTGGGCGAAGATTCATAGTTTGAAGGCGACAGTTAGGTTATCACTTTACGAGGCGTGCGGACTTTGCGATGATGGCGCACAGGAGATATTTAGGAGAGTCTTTGAGCGCATCGTTGATAACGAGAATGCGATGCAACTAGAGAAGATATACAAGAACGATTTTGGAGCATGGATAGCAGAGATAACTATTAATATACCTACTCGGCTTAATCCTGTTGAGGTCGTAGAGGACAGGATTTCTGATGTAGTAGAGGAGGCTAGAGATAAGACGAGAGAAGCAGTTAGGCTGAGGACACTATTAGACCTTGCTTTTTCACAGAAGTCGGAGACAGGTGCTAGAGAAGTGATGGAGAAGGCAGGTATAAAGGTGTATTGAGATGACTGAGGTGAAGGGAGTGGTTATAAGTGTTCCAGTGGAACTGAGTGCGAGAGAAGCAAAGGCGTTGTTATCAAAGAGATTTACTTGCGTAGGTGCCGTGGATGTAGGAGGAGGTAGCGTCGTAAATGTTGTCGTTCCTCTCAGCGATACGCTTTGTGAGAAGATAGATAGCATAGCGTCTGAGGAGATTCTCGTCGCGAGGAAGAAGATGGATGAGATGGTCGCTAGATACGAGGAGGTTAGAGAGCTCTTAGATGTCATAGAAGAGGTGAAGAGAGAAGTAGGGGCGAGAGTAGAAGCAGGAGGATTAGATTTATAAGGGAGGTTTATCCTCCCTCTTCTATTTTTTCGTGGAGGTGATAGATAATGGCGAGGTGTCCGTATTGTGGTGAAGAGATAAGCGAGCTAACTGTAGATATTTATAGATGTTATATGATTACATATTCTACTCGCTTAGATGATAAGGGAGAAATTTCTCAAGAAGAGATTGATAGAGACGAAGAACCCGAGGTTGTTGAAGAGAGAGCGTATTGTCCTGAGTGTGGTGAGTTATTGCCTCTTGAGGATGAAGATGAAATTAAAGCCTTTCTGAGAGGTGAGATTGTTTTGCTTCATAAAGACGATGTTGAGATTCGTGATTTGATTGTTACGAGAGATTTTGAGATAATTCATGATAAAGGTAAAGTGTTGATTGTGAAGAGAGGTGATGAGAAGTGGATAAAAGAGAGGTTAGGAGGAAAGTGAGAGAACTTATTAGAGAGCTAGCTAGTTTCCGCACAGAGCCTATTTGTATTGGAAATTGTGAGAATTGTGAGTTTTACTCTGACGGAGAATGCATAGTAACAAGAGCAGCGAAGTTAGTTGAGAGATGGAGTGAGCGCGGCGTTCGTTGATGCGATGAGGCTGTTTTCTTATCTTCTGCTTCTGAAGAAGGTTATAGGCGAGCTGTTGTTTTTTCTCGGGATTGTTCGAGAAGTGCGAGTAAGATATAAAGAGGGCGAAGTCGTAGAAGTAGAAATAAAGAAATAAGTAGGTGTATTGAAATGATTAAGATGCTTGAAGTAGAAGATATCTTTTCATTTATTCTTATCGTTACTGGGTTAGCAGCATGCTTTGTTTGTGTTTGTAGCGCAGTATTATCTGGCGATTTGTTATTGCTTATCATCGCTGTAATCGTAGTTGTATATATTCTTTTGGCTTATTTCGTGTTAAGGAGGTTAATGAAATGAGCTTGATAGTCGTTATTAGATTAATGAGAAGGTATATGTCGTCGGAGTTTATACGCTGATAAGTAGGAGGTGAGGTGTCTTTATGTTGCTATATATGGGTCTTGTATATGGCTTAACTGCTCTAGTGGTCGGCTTCGGTGCAATCGTGGTGATTGATGTCGGGAGAGAAATGATTGAGTCTATTAGAAAGAGAGAATACGGCGATGCTATCGCGGCTCTAGTAACAGTGCTTATTACGATGTTTTTGGTGGCTTTGATGTTCTATGTTGGAGTGCGCACGCGGATATTTTGGGGGTGAAGTGATGCAGTGCGAGGTGAGGTAGAGAGAATGAGCTTGACTGGTGCTATTCTTTTAATGAAGAGAATTCGTGATGAAGTGCTTTTTTACGATAATCTTCCTATTGAGGAGAAAGTGATAGTAGACTGCTTATTGCAAGGAGGCTTTGTTTATATCACGGAGGACAGGAGATTAAGATTAACTACTCATGGAGCAGAGATAGTCGCACTTAACGAGGAACTAGAGCAGTTAGAGCAGAAAGAGAATTTAGAAGATATTTGTAGAGATTTGATTAGTGAGATTAAGCATTATTTTGAGCAAGGAGATTATTCTGCTGCTATGTTTCGGCTTTTTGAGTTATATCATGTTCTTGACGCTCTTATGTATAAGCAAGGGAGGTTGATATTATGAAGCCAGAGGATTTCGTGAAGTTATATGGAGCTTGGTCAAAGTTGATTAGAACTGAGTGGGAAGCACTGATGGGGAGACTAGAGCGAGAAGGCAGGGAAGACGAGAGACAGAAGATACTTGATGAACTTGATAATGTCAGGGTTTATGGAGGTAGTGTTCTTGCGAAGATGGCAGAAATTGTGGTGAGGTATAGAAATGATAGATATAGACAAACTAGTGGAGGAATGGAGAGAAAAAGGATTTGAGCTATATGTGCAGCACACGCCAGTTGGCGATGAGCCATACTGTCCTTACTGTGGTGCAAGGGAGTTTCATGCGATTGGCTGGTGCATGAAGCATCAGCGATTTGAGTGTATAGTTCAAAGAGAGAAGGAGTTAGAAGAAGAAGATGAGGAGGAGAAGAGTAATATGAAGAAGATAGAAGAGAGAATATTGGAAAGGATTAAGGAGCGTCTATATGTTATAATGGGCGACTTGCACGAAATAAGGGAATACGACAAGAGAATATATACAGCCGAGTTGCTGATTTACGAAGCATGGATGCTAGTCAAGCAAATACTAGGAGAGAAAACTGTGGGTGAGGAAGAATGAAAAGAATAATTGTGTGTATATACGGAGAAACGGGTATAGGCAAGACGCATACAGCGCTTTCGTTGAAAGACAGTTTATGTGTTGATATGACGATGAATAACGAGGCGATGATAGCAGCCATGAATGTCTATGGAGACAAGTTTGAAGAAAGATACAGAGTTGTCAGAGAATACGATGAATTAATGAAATGTGTCAGAGAATGTGAGGAGAACAATTTGTTATGCTGTTTGGAAACTGCCGATGCTTTCAGAGACTTGCTTGCTAGGGAGTATCTGAGAAGAGAAGGTTTAAAGGGGAAGAAAAAAGAGAAGATTTATCCGATAACAGAGTGGGGTAAAGTATACGAAATAGCGAGAGAAATATTTTTCAACAGTGATTGCTCATTCACAGTAACTGGCGGATTAAAAGACCAATATACTTACGACGAAGAACTAGGAAGAGAGCGAGTAACAGGGAAGAAAATACCTGACGGATTAAAGATACTTCCAGAAATAGCAGACGTAGTCGCTGTTCTAGTTTTGAGAAACGGAAAGCAAGTTTATAAAATAGTCAAGTCAAGGTTTGAGCATCCTTCAAAACTAGGCGAGGTTGAGTCGCTCAAGGAATATATAGAGCGCTTTAAGAAGATGATAAAGTGGTAGGAGCCATGGACGCAGAAGAAGTAATGTATGGCTTTATAGCATTTGTGCTTATCTTTGTTATACCAGCAGTTCCTGGTGTTCTACTCTGGTTTTTTCTACAGCCTATCACTTTCTGGCAGAAATTAGCATGGTTCGTAATATCAGCAATTATTTATCTGTTTCTAGCTAGAGTGATAGTAGAAGATGTAGTATGAGGAGGTGATGAGAAGCGATGTTGTTAAAACTTACAGGAAAGTTATTACTGGGATGGGGCGTAGCTTATGCTGTCGTGAGCTTGCTAAATGAATCGCTATGGAACACTATTTCTGCGAGTATTTTAATTGGCGTCGGCGCTGCACTCGAAGTTCTTGATAATAGGGAAGGGAGGCGATAGTAATGCGAGTAGATGAGAAGATTATTGCGTTGCATCGCATTCTTACGTATAGACCCGAATGTGAATGGTTCTGTCAGTGCTGCATGGCACAGTATAAAGAGCGACCAGAGCAGTGTATATTCTGCAAATCTAGAGAATTCAAAGAAAACACGCTTGAAAACTTCGTGAATCATGAATTATAAGCGAGGAGGCGATAGAGATGCTATGTGAAAACGCTTATCGTAGGGGTAGGGGAATAGGAATAGAACCGCGCTGTTACGCAAACGAGGCGACGAAAGAGATTACAGTTATATACCATGAGCTTGAGAGCGATACTTTCTTCTTATGCGATGAGTGCGCAAAGGCTCTTAAGAGAGATGCGATTAAGCATGGTTATAAGGTGAAAATAAGAAAACTATGAGGGAGGTGATAGCATGAGAAAGATGAACGACTATGTTAGGAGGCTAGAAGAGATAAGCGAGGACTATCCTGATTTCGTAGGTAGGCATATCGCTGTTCGTAACAACTGTGGCTTCGTGGAAATCAGAACTATAACGGGAATTTTCACAGACCCTGACATGAAGGAATACGCTTTGGTCTTGCTGCTTGACGACGGAAAGCATATAGTTAGGCGTGCGCGTGAGTTGGAGCAGGAGATTCTACCATAAGGAGGTGATAGCATGAGAAGGAGTTTGAGTGTTATACTGGACGACGAAGTTCACGAACTTCTTAGAGACGCAAGTGCTATGGAGGGCAAGAGTATTTCGCAGATTATCAGAGAAGTCGTGAGGAAGGAGGTGAGAAGGAGTAAATGGCGAAGAGTATTACCGTTTTTGTAGATAACGATTTATACGAAGAAATTAAGGCTGTTGCGAGAGCGCAGAGGATGAGTATTAACGAGTTTGTTAATTATGCCTTGAAGAAATGGCTGCAAGAAAGGATAAAGAACTGGCAATAGAGAATTTTAAGAAGTTCTACAGTGATTTCAGGAGATACCAAAAAGAAGCAATAGAGAAGGCTTGCGAACTACTACAGAAGAGACGATATGTTTTCTTATCAGCGCCGACGGGAGTAGGTAAGAGCGCTATAAACATGTCATTACTACTGGTTAGAGGAGGCTACTATGTAACAGGCTTACTTAGCCTACAAGACCAAATATGCAGAGATTTTCAATCAGAGCAAATATACGACATCAGAGGCAAGGAGAACTACGAGTGCAGGAGAGGCGGTAAATGCAAGTGTGTCAGAAACAAATGCGAATTATGTGTGTATAAATACGAGAAAGCAAAGGCATTATCTTCTTTCGTAACTGTTACTAATATATTTTGGATAATGAGTAACCTGAACTCTCTCAGAAAGAAATATTTATGCGTAATTGACGAAGCACACAACTTACCTGAAATTCTGGTTAATTACGGCAGAGTTAAATTAACTGAGAAAAACTGCTATAAATTATTTCCAATTGTTCGTAGATGTAGATTAGAGGACATTCCTCCCTACTTATACGAATATGCAAATAACCTCGCTGATTACGGTGAAGACGAAAAAGCTAGGAAACTGCTAAATCTAGCTAAGAGAATAGAAATAGCGTTACAAACAAAGGTTATAGATATTGTCAAGAGTTCTAGTAGGGAGATAGTTCCTCTATACGCAGACAGAATTTTTGAGAGATTTGATTTCGCAGAGAAGTTTGTCTTCTCATCCGCAACTTTAAATCCTGATTATATGATTAAGGAACTAGGCTTAAGCAAGAAGGAATGCGCAGTAATAAAGATACCTTCACTCTTTCCACCAGAGAGAAGACCTATAGTTGCTTTACCAGTCTGCAAGTTTGACTTAAAACATCAGAAAGAGAACGCTTCATTAATCGCAGATGTCTGCAAGAAAATAATTGAGCATCACGAAAACGAGAAAGGCATAATATTTGTTCCAGGCTACAGGTATTACGATTACTTCAAAGGCATGGACAGAGTTATATTTCTTGAAGAGAGCAAAAGAGACGAAATTCTAAAGCAGTGGATGGAAAGCGATGATGACAAAGTATTAGTAGGCGTCAAATTAGAAGAAGGTTTAGATTTAAAATACGATTTATGTAGATTCGCAATCATAGTAAAAGCACCTTTCCCAGATGTCAGTGATGTTAGAGTCAGATATAGATTAGAGAAACTCAAGCAGTGGAAATGGTTTTACTCATTAGCAGAAAACTTACTGGTTCAAGCATACGGTCGTTTATGCAGAGCAGAAGATGATTTCGGTATTCTATATGTGCTTGATGAAAAGGCAATCGCTCTCTTAAAAAGAAAGAGCATACCTAAATGGGTTAAGAGCGCAGTTGTGAGGTTTGAGCCTTCTCAATTGAGTTTAGGAGGTGATATAAATGCATATCAATCCAGATGAAGTAATAAGACAAGGTTATTTGGCTATTTCACCATACACTACAGTTGAGCAAGTAGGTATAGATTTATCTATTGAGAGGAACGTGGATTTAAAAGGAAATCACGAAGTCGTGAGATTAAACGAACAATTCAATCTTCCGTCAGATATCTTTGCTATACTTTTTCCAAGAAGCACTCTAATCAGAAAGGGTTTCATTATTCAGTGTGGAGTAATAGAACCTGGCTATATAGGCAGACCAGTAGTTGCTATACATGGCAGCGGCTTTCTACCAAAAGGTTACAGAGTTGTTCAAGCAGTGTTCTTCGTAGGAAATCCTGCGTCTGCGTATAACGGGAGGTATCAAAATGAAGGTCTATGAGATAATACTGTATCGTGAAGGCGAACATGTAGTAATAAGCTTGAAGTGTCCTCGCTGTGGTAGGTATATGTATTTATATTATTGGTATATAGCAGTTTGTCCGTCGTGCTCATATTTATCAGATGTTAGGAAATATTTATTGGGAATTGAATTTTCTCAATCGTTTCTAACATATTTCCTTGAAGATGTGATACGCGGTTATTACGGAGTAATTAGGAGATTAGTTAGAGACAGTAAGGAAAGAGCTTCGTCGAAAGAAAACAATAATATCCAAAAAGGAGGTGATACTATTTGATGAGAGAAGAAAGAAATTTAGAACTAATATTTGATGAAACATACGAGTATTACGAAGCAGAGTGTCCTTTCTGTGGCGAACGAATACGATGCAGGAGAAACATTATCGGAGGAGAAGAAAGAGAGTGGATTATAGCGCGAGACTGTCCTCACTTAGTAGATGCAGACGGACGCAGGAAAGTGGCAATATTTGAGTGCTCTCCTGAGAAACGAGTATTTTCCTGCGCCTGTTCAGACCCTCGGTGCAACCATAAACTCTCGTTACTTTTCGGCTGTGAGTTGCTTCACGTAGCAATCGAAGGCGAGAACTCAATTCTAACCGTCTTTATAGACAGAGACACTGCAAAGCAGATAGCGCAGTTAATTAATGAATGGGTAGAGTGAGGTGCTATGAGAGAAGCAATAGAAATGAATTGGAATTACGAGCTAATGACGAGACTACTGGAGTGGAGACTGCAAGAGATGATTGAAGAGAAGCGTGATAAACTTCAAGAATTGGTTGAAGGACGCGAACGAGGAATACTTCTATATAGAAGTGGTTTTCTCGCAATATACGGTATTACTCTTGGAAAACGAACGATTAGAGAGATTGCGACACTAGGTTCGTTAAAGAAGTATTTGCCTTACGAGACTTGTATCTCTGCCGTGCAAAGAGCAGCAGAGCGCTTAGAGTGCGAAGACATAAAAATAGAGAGAAAGGGAGACAGGCTCTTCTTTTACTTCACTGCAGAAGGACTAAGAAGGTTTTTGTAATACAGCATGAAGATAGATTTAACTAGAACAGTGCTTGAGAGGAGATGCAAGAAATGCGGTTATTCTCTACATTCTCCAGCAGGACACTTTTACATAACGGATTACGACAACACGGTCTGTATATTATACTTTATGTGCTTGAGATGTGGCAGAGTATCAAAGTCTTACCTGTTTATTGAAACAGGCGAGGTGAAAGATATTGAATAAGAAAACCATAAAATACGTGACAGAAATAATAAGATGTCCAGACTTTGAATTCGGAAGGTTTCGTATGGGCGAGCTAGTTCACGAAGCATATTGTAGCAGACTAAAGAAAAACGGCTACGAAGTGGAAAAAGATGTTCATAAGGTTTATGATAATTATCTTCTATTAGGCAGAGTAGACGCTATCAACGACGAAGAAGTCGTTGAAATCAAAACAGGCAAGAAACCTCAACTCATATATCTAATACAATTAGGCATATACATGAATATGTGTGATAGAGATAGAGGCAGATTAGTTATGATAGCAAGCAATATTAACGAGTTCTCGCTAGAAGAACCATTATCAGACCAAGCAATATTAGCACTAATAAAAGACGAGAGAAAACCTAAATGGGGGTGGGAATGCAAGAAATGCAGAAAAAGATTGAGTTGTCCGTATATATCGGCGACGCGGAAGAGGTCTTAGAAACATTTGAAGACGAATACTTCCATCTATGCGTAACTTCTCCGCCATACTACGATATGCGTGGCGAGATGAAATGGAAATCCTACGAAGACTACCTAGACAAAATGGACAGAATAATTCACCTAATCTACAAGAAACTAAGATACGGCAGATGCTTCTGTCTAAACGTTCCGCTAATCTACATAAGCAGAGGAAAGAAATGGCTAGTAGGCTTAGACTTGCTAAACATCTCTCTAAAATACTTCAACTTAGAAGCAGACATAATCTGGCTCAAGCCGTTCGGAATAGCAACAAGAAAGGCATCGGGCAACTTCATAAAGCACAACTATCCGTTCTACCTAAAGTTTGACGCAGTTCACGAATACATATTCGTTCTAGTAAAAGGCAAGCTAAAGAAACCGAAAGAAAAAGGCGAACCAATCACACTAGACAAGAAGTTCTTTGCAGACGTTTGGCAAATGCCAACAGCATCAGCAGACGCTTTCTACAAAAAGAAAGAGAATGTAGGACTAAAGAAGCACAGAGCCATGTATCCGCTAATTCTACCAGAAACCCTAATTGAAATCTACTCATACAGATACGAAAGAGTATTAGACCCCTTCCTAGGCACTGGAACAACTCTATTAGCATGTAAAAACAAAAGCAGGAGTGGCGTCGGAATAGAACTTGACGACACATGGCTAGAAGTGATAAAGAGAAAAGTCGGTTTTAATCAGCAAACGCTAGAGGGAGTAGATTTCAAAATAGTGAGAAATGAAGCTAGTAAGAGCGAGAATTCTAATTGAGGAAGAAGGAGAATTTGAAGATATAGTCTCAGCAATAAACTACTTCTCGGAGAAGTATGAGAGCGCAGTTCTGATGTTAGTGGAGGTGATAGGAGATGAAATACCTGCTAACAGCGATATACGGTTTAGAAGATGAGATAATGCTGGTAGGAAAAACTCACGAAGAGAAAAAGACTTTCTTCTACCCATATAGAAGATACTTATACATTCTAGGTAGGGGCAGACACGAAACAATAGACGGCAGAAAATGTTACAAGAAATATGTTGAGAGAGGTGAAATCTACTCAATAAGAAGTGAAAGAACATGCGAAGACGATATTCCGTTCACTTTAAGATTCATGATAGACAGAAACATAAAAGCCTATTTCAACGAAAACTTAGAAGGTTGCTCTCCTGATAACATACCACTCAAGCCAGCCTATGTAGATGTAGAAGCATATTCAGACGGAAAGATAAGATTAATAGGTTGCTGGTGTGAAGAACTCTACCAAACAGACAACATCTACGATTTCGTGAAATTCATAAAAGAAAAAGACCCAGACGTTATGGTTTCCTGGTTTATAGATTTTGACGCTTCTATGTTGAAGAAAGCAAGTGATTACTTCCTTCATCCGCCTTTCACATTCTTTGACGCATACAAAATGTATCAGAAAATTAAACCGCATACAACATACAACTTAAAAATAGTCTGTCAAAGAGAGCTAGGCATAGAACCCTGGGGGAAATACTCAGACGAGATGTCAGACTCAGTCTGCGCAGAATACAACGCTTTGGATGTCCTAAACCTCAAAAAACTAGACGAAAAACTAGGCTTACTAAAATTCGCAACAGAAATAAAGCACTATGTAGGACTTCCAGACTACAACTTTGTCTTCTCAAACATGCGAATAATAGACACAATAGCACTAAGAAGAGCAAGAGAAATGGGTAAAGTCTTGCCAACCTATAAAGGCGAAAAGAAGAAATACGAAGGAGCAATTGTTCTAGCAAGGAAAGGAGTTTATAGAAATGTTGCAGCATACGACTTTGCTTCCTTCTACCCGACGATAATAATGAACTTCAAAATCTCGCCAGAAGGAAAAGACTTCTTACCCTCGCTAGTTACATACTTAATGAAGGAGAAAGAGCGCTGGACAAAAATAAGAAATAGTTACGAGAAAGGCACACCAGAATGGGAAGAAGCAGACAGAAAAAGACAAGTAGTAAAAGGCATAATAAATGCAGTCTATGGCGTCTGTGCAAACCCATCCTTCAGATTATTCAATCCTTCGGTAGCAGAAAGAATAACCGCACTAGCAAGAGAAGGCTTAAGTCAACTGATTGATAGCAGATGCGTATATGCTCACACAGACTCAGTATTCGTCATAACAGACGAGCCAGAAGAACTAAAAGAGCATTTAGAGAACAAAGTAAATGAATACTACTACAGCAAATATGGCGTAAAAGGCTTTAAAATAGAATTTGACGAATACTTCAAGAAAATAGTAATACTAGCGAAAGCGAGATACTTCGGCTTAACAAAAGACAACAGAATAACATATAAAGGCGTTGAACTGAGAAGAAACGACACATCAGAAGCAGTAAGAAAAATCCTCTACGAACTAATAGAAACCATCCTCTACGACAGAAATGTGATAGACTACATAAGCAACATAAACCTAACACGTTTCACGAAAGAAGAACTAGCAATTCCGTTCAACCTAAACAAAGACACTTACGAAGACGAGAAATTAATGGAAATGATAAAGAGAGGCATCCGAAGAGTCAAATACATTCACACAAAGAAAGGCATAAAATACTATGCGGAAGACGAAGAAATCAAAGACGAGATAGACTACAGAAAAATGAGAGAATACATAATGACAAAAATCCAACGAATTCTAGACGCAGTAGGAATTGATAGTGCAGGAAGAAAACAATCAACATTATTTGACTTTTAAAATGAGTCTATACGAATGGGCTGTGAAGGAATGCGAAAAAATAAAAGAGAAAGACATAAGAGAGTTATTTCCTCACAAATACTACCGTTATCTAGCATATCTCCGTTGGTCAGCGTTCTACGAGAACAAGGACAAAGAGAAATCAGAACACTACAAAAAGAAAGCAGAAGAAACATTAAAAGAAGCAGAAAAGCAAAGAGAAGAAAAATACAAAAAGTGCATAGAAGAAGCAAGCAAATACAAGAGAGAATTTATAGATATAGATGAAGAAACAGGTAAAGACATCTATTACTTACCAGCAGAAAAGAAATACCAAGTGGATACGAAATTATACACAACATTAGAAATAACCGTAAACTACACATTCGAAACCTCGCCAAGAGAACCAGACCCAGCAAGAAATTTAGAAGGCGAAGTTAAAATAACAGTTAGAGTTCAAGAATGCAACAGGAAATGCGTAGATACCCTCGTAGATAAACTATACGAAGCCTTCAAAAGATACATGATAGACGAATTCTCGCCAGTTTTCACGTGGTATCATAGCCTATCTCACGCTCGCACGATAGCAGAAGGCTTAATGATAAAGCAATCACCAAAGAAAGCAAAAATAGCAAGAGAAACAGGCAAACCAATCAAAACAGGAGTATTCTTCAGAGTAAGCAGCGAACCAGCAACAATAGACTTTAAAGCAAGAACAGCGCGAGCAGAAGTATTTGGCGAATTTGTCAGAGGAAGAGGAACTCACAGAGAAAGACACTACAACTGGAGGTTTGATATAAATGAATATTTTGATTGGGAGCAATTTGCTAGAATTGTTGAATAAACTATACGAAGAAGAAAAAACAGAATATGTAAAAATGTTGATGGACTATGTCATCCGATATCTTACACTCTCAGGAATTGGCAAAGTGGGAAGTTGAAAGAATTAAGAGAGGACAAAGAGCAATAATAAGAAAAATCAGATTTGCTCGCAAAAACATAATAATAGATGGTAATTTATACGAAGCAGAAGTAAAGCGCTGGACACCAAACTACGCGATTTACAGAAGAACAAAATCCTTTATAAGCATAGAAGAAGGCAAAAAATACTGCGAAGAATTAGGCATAGACAGAAACGAAATATGCTACATAATTTTCCTGAAGAAACCTAGAAAGGTGAGTTTTAAATGGCTGTAGAATACTACTGTGCAGCGTGCGGTAGAAAAATAGACACGGGTTTTTACTGCCACTGGACACGCTGTCCTCACTGTTTCAGGAGATTATCGTCAGAACCAATATATGTAGCAATAGAAGAACCAGCAGACAGAATAATCTTCTTGCCTTTCAAGGCTGACTTCGTAGAATTAGAAGAGGAACCGTATAAAGCAAGAAAATCAATAAAGGTGAGTGGAGGCTATGTGCTCTTCCTGGAAAGACGTAATTTATTACGAGCCGAAAAAGAAAGCAACGCAGACATTCAAGATTGACATAGACTGCCACCTAAACGAAGAAGAAATAGACCTCTTCGTCAAAACAAGAAAAGCAATCCTCTCGTCGCTAGGTTTCACTTTAATAGATTACCGCTACTTCCAAACAGAGCGAGGCATGCACTTCTGGTTCATAGCACACGGAGAACTCTTAGACGACAAAACAAAGAATCTCTACCAATTCCTCTTAGGCGACGACCATCACCGCTTTGACATAAACAGACGAAGAATAGAAAGAGGCATACCTTGGCAAAAAGCAAACATCCTATTCAGCCGAGTAATAGACAGAAAACGTAACTACGATGCTACATTTGAACTTCAAACATACAAGAAATACCTAGACAAAATAGAAGGCGACAAAAACGATTTCATAAACTACGCGATAAAGGTGATGCTGAATGATTGAGAAATATATTTTTCATAACTGCAACATCTGCGGACACAAGGAACTAATACGAATTTTCCTAATAGACATGAAAAAAGAAAAAGCACTAGCGGAATGCACATACTGCCGAACAATCCTTCCCGCAAAAATAAAAATAATTCAAAAAACCTGCCCTTTCTGTGAAACCTTCACAAAACTCCTAATCATCCGAATAGGAAGAAGTGATAAAGCCTTCGCACAGTGTTTGAATTGTCAAGAAATCATGGTCGCTAAAATAAAAGAAAGGAGGTGATGCCTATGAGAACCATATCTGTATATGTAGATGAGGTGGAGAAGCAACTGCTGGAAGAAGCATCGAGCAGAACAGGCATGACCGTAAGCGCTTTCTGTAGATACGCAGCGCTCTCTCTAGCAAGGAGAGTATTGCGAGGTAGGAAAAGAAAGAGAGTAGAGGAAATACTGAGAATCTACATAAATAGATGGACAAGGCGAGAAAAGCAATTGCTAGAAGAGATGATAGCGTGGAGGCGATGAAAATGTCTAGCTGTCCCGAAAGTCCGAATGGAATGCACGCCGTAAGAATGGGACCTGAAAGCGTAAGTGAATATATCGCAGAGGAATTACGCAAAGGCAGGAAACTCCAAGAGATTCTAAAAGATGTAGAGGACTGCCAGTTCTGCATATATTGTGGAGAACCAATATGGTAGGAGGTGATAGCATGGCAAGAGTAGGAGGCGAGAAAATAGACGACTTCCAATTCAGAGAAGCAAAGAAACTACTACTAGCAATCAAACTAACAGTGCCTCATTTAATTGAAGCGCTACCTATAGGAGTTGATGAGAATGAAGAAACAAAATCTCCTTGACCTACCGATAGGAACTATAAAGCAAGTGCTAACAGGAGCAGTGATGAGAGACATGGATTTAACAGAATTCTTCATAGCGCTATATTTTGCAGTGAAGCTTGATGGTTCTATAAGACAACTAGAATCTACAGTAGCAGAAATGGACAGAGTAGAACTCTCCGAATCAACGATAGAAACAATACGCCAAACTCTCCTAGAAACTTCCAGAGACAAGAGAATCAAGCGAGCAATAGAGCAACTTTTCAGGCAGAAATGAGACTCGTAAAGAGACAAGAAATATATAGGGAAGGAAAAAATATATATTTTTCCCTTCCCTATATATTTTTCCTATATATTTATATATATATAGTTGGATGATTTTTAAGCGTGCATGCATTAAAAATGGAAGGAAAATGGGTTTTGGGGAAAACGGGGGAAGGAAAGGGCTGTGATTTGCAACGCAAAATTTTGCGTTGCACTACATTTTGGTAATAAAAAATGGAAAAATGGTAATAATATATAATATAAAAAGGAGGTGGTAAAGCATGCGTGTCTCGCTAGTAGATACCGAAGTAAAGAAATCAGCAACGTTAAGCATGAGACTGATACCGCAACATAAAGACGAGATAGTAATGGCAGCGCACGAGGAAGGAACAAATGTAAGCGACTTGCTAGTAAAAGCCTTCTTCTATTATTGGAAAGATAAAGCAAAAACAGAAGAGAAGAGAAAGATAGCAGAAGAAATGTATAAAGGCATGGAAAGAGCAACTAGAAGAGCGAGACCAGTAATTCGTGCAGCGTTAGAATCATCAACAGAGATGAGTTTATTAGATTACATAAACAAGATAGAGAAGAGGAGACCATCGCCTTCAACAGCAAGAACTCTTTATGAGAAACTTCTAAGTCAGGTTAAAGGCACCGAACTTATAGAACTAGTGAAATCAGAATTTAGAGACAGGTTTAACATACCAGAACCACTAGTAAACAGAAACTCTCTAGTCGTCTATCCAGACTTAATAAAAATAGACACTTGCGGTTGCTATCCGATAATTCATAGATTAGTAGATACAACGAAACTAGACGAGAGATGCACGCTAATATTTAGAAACTTTCCTTCAGTTTACTATCCAGAAGCAGCAGACTTCCAGCGAAAAATTTGGAATTTATGTAGAAAAGAAAAAACTATTTAAATAATTAAATATAATGAAAAATAAATATGCGGGGGATAATATCCAAACTGCGGAATGTATTTGCGAAGAGAGTATGGCTAATAATATGCACAGACACTAATCCAGCCGAATGCATAGCAGAACTTCATTACAAACCAAGCAGAGACGAATTCAAGTCAATCATAGAAGACTACGACGGAACAAGATTTGCGTTAGTAGAACAGAAAGGCGACGACCAGAAAATAATAATGACGCATAGGAGAAGAGAGAAAAAGAAGATAAGAGAACCCGAAGAAATACCGAAAGAACTAGCGAGAGAAGAAATAACACAGCGGATAAGGAGTCAAATAGAAAAAGTCAAAGCAGAAACTAATAAACTCAAAAAACTAAAAGCAGAATTTGAAAACATGTTCGGAGAAGACCCAATAGGCACAGACCTTAAAAGTCCGATAGAAGGCATAATGAAAGGCATAGCAGAAGGAGCATACAAAGGCTTACGAAAAAGAGAAGACGAAATAGCAGATTCAGTCGTAGGAACTTTAAAAGGAATTTCAGCATGTTTGCAGGGCTTAGGAACCTTCCTAGCACACATGGCTGGCGAATCAAAGATAAAAGTCAAAACAAAGAAGAAAGAAGAGAGTAGAGAAGAAACTAGAGAAAAACCCAGAGAAGAAACTAGAGAGGAACCTAAACCAGAACCTCAACCACAACCAGAACCTGAGAAAACTGCGGAAGTTGAGGGAGAAGAGCCAGAAATAATAACATTTGATTTGGAAGAATGATAGTGGATGTTATAGAAGTTGATGAGGAAACAGGAGAATGGAAAGTAATATGGAGCGGCGAGGAAAAAAACATACCTCCTTATATGCGAAACAAGCTAATAATGCCTCATGGCTTTCCTCCTCTAATCGCAAAGAGAGGTGAGCTCATAAAAATTGAAACTCTCGAAACAACACCTTGAAGCAATAAAAGGCAAGGAAGGCATAATCTGCGACGAAACAGTCTGCTACTGCCCGTTAGATATAAGAATGCGAGACTGCCTTAGTAGATACACACCAACAAAACAAATACTATTCTTCAAAGATATCGAACCTTGCTGGGCAGTAATAAAATTCGTCAAAGCAGCCAAGAAACTCTTAGACGAAGTAGCCTTCTACTGCAAAGGACTCTTCATAACCTACGGCGAATTAAAATAAACAACAAAGAAATGAGACTACTCTTACCAGAAGAACTCTTCCCAGAAGGCTGGAATGAGCAAGCTATGCAATTCGCAAATGAGGTATTTCCTCACGAAATCTATATATTGAGGGAGGAGGAACTATGGAAATAAGACAAGAAGTATTAAAAGCTATGCTGAAATATTCTAGAGGCTTCGCATTCAAAGATAGACTATATATCTGCAGAGACATCCTAACCTGCGCAAAAAGAGCGTTATCATACAGATACAGAGAATTCGCAGACATGCTCTTTTTCTACCACTCAAACTATTTCTTTCCTCTACCAAGACCACCTTACTTATACTGCTACGCAATAATCTGCAACAGCATGATAATCTTCCATAGAGAATCTCCTTTTGAGATTAACGACAAAAAATCACGCTACGACACAACACTGCGGAGGTGGATAATATGCGAGAAAATAACCTAAAAAAGAGATTTAATTTGGTCTTATTAGCACTGAGGGCGAGCGGAGTTCTAGCGAAAGCCATGAAAAATCCAGAAGAGACTCTCAGAGAACTAATAAAAGAAGCAAAGACAGAAGAAGGAAAACAAAAACTCCAAAACATGAAACAACAACTAATCAAAAGATATAACTGCGAAGACATACTCTTAGACTTAGAAGAAGAAAACAGAGCAAAGATAGTAATAAGTAATCCGAAGAACAAAGAAATAATAAAATCAGACGTCCAAGAAATTCTAACCTTCGTATCTTGGATACCAGGTGCAGACATCAAAGCAATAATAAGAGACATAGTGATGATAGTAGAGAAGAACAAAGTAGTTATCTCAATTCCGTGCAAAGAGAGAATAAAGGAGGTGATAAGAAATGAGAGCTCTCTTGAAGAGGAAGAAGAAGGTTGAAGAGAAGGAGGAGAAGAGAGATATAGAAGAAATAGACACAGAATCGGAATTGATGGAAGCGGACGCAGCAGTCAGAACAGCAGAAGAATTAGTAGCCTCGCTAGACAGCCTCTACGAATCAGACAACCAAAAATGGCGAAAATTGAAATTCACGTCAGGCATCATTTTTGGCGAAACACTCGGAGACTTAGTAAACGCAATCTGTGAAAGAAATCCAGAAGCAGCGAGAAAGAGAATGAGAAGAGCAGGCGAAGGTATAGTAGAATTAGCAGTAGGCACTCTACTAGGAGTAACAGCAAGAGAAAATGAGGCAATACGCAAAGGTCTATTTAAAAAATAAACAATACAAATCACTCTTGCTAATCTTTGAACAAATGGCAATCAAAAATCTTCCTAGAGATGACATAAGACAAGCACTCCTAGCAGTTCTGCCAGAAAGACATTATCGTTGTGTTTATTGCGGAAAAGTTATTTCTTCCGAGGATGCAGCCTTCTATCAAGGCTTATGGTTTCATATCTGGTGCTTAAAAGCAATTTGAGGTGTATAAGATGCAATCGTAGATATACCCTAATCTTACAGGATAGAACAGCAACATACAGTTGCGACTGCGGAATAAAAATTGTTTTACCTAGAATAATAGTAGGCAAAAAACCAGTATCAACATACGTCTATATAGCACTACAACATAACAGCCTCTTACTAGAGTCAAGAGGAATGGACGGCGGAAAATTACTAGCAGTAGCAGCCATACTCTTCCGCAATAACTACTTCATAGATACAGAAGTAATTTTTGAGCGCAAAGACAAGGAATACATACCTAGATTCTTCGCATACTGCCATAGATAAGGGAAAATTATTTAAATAGGGGTGAAAAAAATAAAATTGGAATGGAATAAGGGAGGGATAAAAAATGGCAAAAGCGCCCGAAATCAATAGGGTTCCTCCTGGTAGAGTAAAAGAAGTCATCGCGATAGCGAAGAGCAAAGACCTCAGGGTTTTCAAGAAGCCACACGGTAGGAACGTCGGTGCTTATCTCGTTGGTAGAGCAGCGCCGCACAAGCACTCAACTCTCGGTGAGACGTTTGATAGGGAGAAGTATTCGACGAGAACATGGAGAGAGGAGGCATCGGATACAGAGAAGAAAGACCTTGCATACAGTAGAATAGACGCAGCTAAGAAAGCGTTAGAGGACGCAGGTTTTAAGGCGGGAGCAGCAAATCTAGAGAAGAGGTTAAAGAATTTCGTGGATACTTGGGTTCCTGACTTGCGAGGCGCAACAGGTTATGTCTTCGCGAGGTATCATGGTGTTCCAGTCTTAATGCCTAAAGTGGCTTTCGTAGTGGCACAGAAAGGAAAGGATAGAGATGCGTGGAAGAAAATCTTAGAGGGAGACACGAGAGACCAGGTAATTCAAGAGGCAATCAATAAAGGCTTTATAAGCGACTTGCGCAGGGTTCTCTCGCCAGAAGAGCTAAGAGTTTGGCTACCGCCAGAAGTAATCGCTGTTCTATAGGAGAGGTGATGTAAAATGCCAGTAGTCGGCTTAATGGGTGGTTTCTTCGAGAGTTTAGGGTGGACAGGGATAGCAAGCATGGTCATAGGAGGTGTCGTCTGGGTCTTCCTACACGGCTATATTTCAGGAGTTATCGTAAACAAGATTAAAGAGGGCGAAGCTCCAACAGAGCAGGAATACATGACAGCGGAACTTTACACTACAGCAGGATTGATAGCACCTCCGCTGATTTTCGGAGTTCTTAGAACAACGAGATACACATACGAATCCGACGTCTTAGACTTTTTCGGCAACTTCATGGGCGGAGCATTCTTCTACGAAGTCCTCAACCTAATTGAAATGGTCGGCGCAGCGATAGGTATTTGGACAGCAGCCTAGGGTGATAGAGATGCACATTCGCCAATCAGTAAGAGCAATTCAGATAAAGAAGAGGAGAGAAAGAGTAAAAGTAACAAGAGAAACAACAGCACCGAAGCCAAGTCCTCCTAAAACAGAAGAAATCCGTCCTGAGGAGCTAGTCTTCTCAGAGGTGGAAATCTGAAATGGCAATAGAAAAGCTTGATAATTGGGAACTCGTAATAAAAGGCTCAGACCTGGAAGACGGCAAATTCAGGCTCGAAGACTGGCAGAAAACTTGCGCACTAGTCAGAGAAATCGGAACAGACAGTCCAACAACAATAGTCTTCGGCGTTAAAGACCAGGAATACATAAGAATTGACAATTTAATCGCTCCATACTATCACACAGAATACAATCGCAATAAAATGCGATTTTCTCTGATGCAGAATGGTCGCTGGATAAACACAGGCTTTGAACTTCCAATACCTCTACAAACTTACATAGAAATCAGAGGCTTAGACCCAGACAAGCGAATCTACCTTAGAGGCACACTCTACAGAAACGTCCTAGAAGGCAGTCATCCGATAAACCTCTATTTAATTGCACTGAAAGGCAAACTTTCCTACGAGCGAGTAGTTCCGCTCTACTACAGAAACGTAGAAGTAACAGAATTCAAGCCAAACATCAATTACGTTCTTCGCACAGAAGACGTCGTCGCACCAAAATTTGAAGAGTGGAACGTGAATGACCCGAAGGCAACAATAGTTCCGACAACAGAAACAACCTACATTTTAAACGAACCAATAGAAGTTCTCTGGAACCATCCAGAAATTTCCGAAAAGGATGTAGAATTCAGAGTTTTCTGGGACCAGACAGATTTGAAGGTTATGCCTAGACTAGACCACATGATACTTCCTCCCAGCGATGGTCGCACTAAATACATAGAAGAAGAGGTGCTTATCAAAACAACAAACTTCGTTAAAAACGCATTAACAGCAGACGCCAACGCAGGCTCAGCGGTTTCAGTAACAGTTTCAGGAGACGTTAGCGATATCTACTCGGTCGGAACAGAAGTGATGATAGCAGACGACAACAACGCAGAAATAGCGAAAGTCGTCAATATAGATTACGACTCAGGGACAGACACAACAACAATAACCTTAGACGTGCTCAAGAACTCATACAAAACAGCAGACCACGCAGCAATCTACACAGCAGCATACGCCTTGAGAGAACAGCCAATTGCACCAGTTGATGTGATAGCACCGAACAACGATGTCGTTCTAGTCTCTGTTGCAACAGGACAGGTCTTCGTCAAAACAGGTCACGACACAGAAAAATACACGTTTGGATACTACGCATCTCGCAGATATGGCGGCGCTACAACATTCTCTCTAAGAATCTTACCAGAGAGATACCGCCGCATAGAATATCCGCACAAATTAGCATTCATCTTCGTCAACAAATCAGGCGTAACACCAACACAAGCAGGCAAATTCACATTATACACGAAGTCAATCTACCTAGTGAAGATGCCTCCAGAAACAAGGCAAGCATACATAAACGCAAAGGTATCGGCAGAGAAGTGGTTATAAACTTTTTATTTTTTCTTTTTTATCGGAAATGAAGCTCGGAACACTCCGCTATATACTGATTAGAACATACGACGAAATCGAACCTTCAGGAGACAAACCGACAACAGAATCAGCCATAGACGGCGACAAATATGCATTTGCGATTGATGGAATGATAATTCACGCAGACGAAATAGTAAACAAGCATTTACTAATCATAGACTTCTCCTTACTAAACAGAGCGGGCGAAGTAACACTATTGAAAGGCTTTCCATACTCACTTAGAGGAACTCGTTATAACGACAAATACATACCAACAAAGAAAGACACAGACTATCCTATATTGGACAAAAACGCTCAACTATCAGTCAAGCTAGTAAATACAGACAGCGCTAACGCAGTTAGAAAAGTAGCATACGCAATATTAGGCTATCCAGTAATCTCGCCATGATTGTAGAAGCAGAACTAGCGGTTATAATTGTATTGTTGATAGTAATAATAATCTTCCTCTACTATAACTATGTTGAGCTTTCAACAACTCAGCACTGAATTAGCAAAATCGGAAACAACTGTCAGAGACATCCTACTAGACATTAGAGACTACTTATACACAATAGCAACAGTGTTACAGACAGAAGGCATATCACTAGGAGGCATAGAACCTTCAGATTTTGTTTACGAAAGAGTCGCATCGACTATGGACAACCCAGTTCCAGCGCACGCAAAGAAATACAAATTATTAGGCTGGCAACAGCCACAAAACAAAAACAGAACCTTCCTTCTCTGCGCAGTAGGAACAGACCAACACGACAACAGTTTCTACTACTTCTACATAGACGGCAGATACATGGAAACAATAAGCGGACCAGCAGCAATAGGAAGCATTATGCAACCCTTCAAGTTTCCGCAACCAATAAAAGTTCGCAAATCAATCGAACTATATATAGACAACAACAACGACGTTCCTTATCCGAATCCAGGCGATAAACCATCAGATTTGATACCCTACGAGGTAGTAATAATAGGAGTTTGGAAATGAAAGAAAAAATAGAGCTAATAGGAATATGCACAATCATCATAAGAGACAAAAACGGCAAAATCCTCTCAATTGAAAGAAAAAAGAATGTAATAACAAACGCAGGAAAAGCACACGTAGCAAAACTGTTGGGAGGCTTAGAAACCTCCTATTTCTCATACATACAAATAGGAACAGGCACAGCCTCTCCGACATCATCAGACACAGCGTTACAATCCTATTACGCAGAAAAAGAAGCATCGGTATCATTCAGCAGTCCATCATCGGTAGTCTTCGGAGCAACATTTAGCTTCAGTGAAGACGTAACAATAACAGAAAGCGGAGTATTTTCAGGAGCAAAAGCAACATCGCCAGTAATGCTCTGCAGACAAGTCTTCGCAGGAAAATCTATGACAGCAGGACAATACTTAGAAGTAGTTTGGACAATAGGTGTCGCATAATGTCAGAAGAATTAAACCTAAAAGCAGAACTAGAAATAAGAGTCTACGACAAAAACGGAAACCTAATCTACACGAACAGAAATGATACTGATACTAGAGGGCGCTCTAAAATGCGACAGAAACTGTAAATACTGCTACCAAAAAATATTACATGGAGAAGGAACATTAAACTACAACAAAGAAGCAATAGCAAACACAGTCAAATTCTTATACAACAGATATAAAGACGAAATAGTCTTACATGGCGGCGAGCCTCTTCTCCTACCTTTACAAGATATAGAATATTTTTTACGCTTATCATACGAACTAAGCGGAAAATCGTCAATCTGCACAAACGGCTTATTAATAAATGAAGACCACATAAAACTATTCAAAAAATACAAAACATCAGTAGCAGTCTCAATAGACGGCTTTCCAAAACAAAACATACTAAGATGCACAAAAGAAGAAACAGAAAAAACTTTAGAAAATATATCAAGTCTTGCGAGCGAGAACATTCCTATCACTATAATGATTGTTGCTCACAAGTTAAATTACAACTATATATTTGACTTCATTATCAGCATGAGCAAGATAGTCAAGCATTTCAAAATAAACCACGAAACACTGACATCATATTCCATTAGTCCTACAATTCTATATTTATTATGGAAGAAATTAGCAAAACTGCAACTGCTTCCTATTAATATAAACATAGACCCTATTAATCTCTTCATAAGCAACCTATTAGGTCATGAAGCAGAATGCTTCAATACTTTATGCGACCCTTATTGCACTCAAAACGCCAAGAGAATTCTTCCGAATGGAAAAGTAGCAAACTGCTCAGTTCTTCCTATAGAAACATTATACACATTCAAACCTACTTATAAAAGATATTATATTCTAGAAAAGAGAGATTGTAGAAACTGCAAATATTGGAATTATTGTTATGGAGGTTGTGCAGCCTACTTCTATCACAAAGACAGATACTGCTACGCTTTCTACAAAATTTATGACTTTTTAGCAGATATTCTTCACATAAACTGCCAATTCAGGGAGGTATTCTCGAATGAAGATAACATACGAAATCTGCCTTTTTAACCCTAATGAGAAACTAGAAAGATGCATCAGAGGTAAAGTTAATTCTCTCTTAAAAAATTATTACCTGGCTTATTACTCTCAACTTACAGATGACTCTGTTACTTTAAAGAGAATAGACGGCTCTACTTTTACTCATAGAGTTTCATATTATTGTTCGAAATGGTGTAATGCTGGTTATTGCGTATATAACGGTAGTTTCTTCCTCGATGCTCCAGAAGAAGATGAATCTTACGGCATATTAATAGGAACTTCTGATGTATCGCCGACACCGGACGACTATAAATTAGGCAGTCAATTCTCTTGCTGGTGTTCTGCTGTGAATATATCAGACGTTTACGAGGAAGCAGGTTCTCTCTCCTTAGATATCTCGAGGTTATTCTTAAACGATAATGTTGATACTATCGTAAAAGAATTCGGCTTAGTCGCTAGAGCGAAAGCTGACGACACTACTTATCCAGTTTTGATTCTTCGTGACGTTGTATCTCCTATAGATTTTCCTGTAGACTACAGTCTTTCTATTAAATTAAAGTTCTCGTTTTAGAAATGCTCCTAGAAAACTATTACCGATACTTAGCATATCTCTTCGATAGGAGGAGCGAGAGCTTAAAAGACGTTACTGGAACATCTAGAACTATAAATCCAGCGCTATATACCAAGGGAGGAAAGGGCACTTATTCATATTCTGTTTCGGCGGCTATGGAGGTAGATTCTCCAGAAGGCAATATAGATTTTGGCATAGTAGTTGGAACTTCTGATATACCTGTATCTCCATACGATTATTATATAAATAAAATTTCACATGGAACATCATCGGGTCAGTTGTATTATTACTCTACACAAGTAAAGGATGTCGTGGTGAGCGGAAACATAATAGAATTAGAAGTAGCGAGGAGTTTATCGAACCAAACAGATGAAGACATAAATGTAAATGAATTTGGTTTAATAGCAAAAATAAAAGGCTATTACTTCTTGATAGCAAGAGAAGTGTCTCCAGCGACAGTTCCTTCTGGAGGTTTTTTGGAAGTATCATTCAAATTTAAAACTACAGTATGACCTTCGTATACGATTTACAACCTGCGGTAGAGATAAAGGTTCAACAGAAAGTAAGTTTAGAAGCGACATACAATCTATTACCGTTATCTTCCTTAGCTTCTCGAGAGAAAAAGCGCGTAGAGATATTATACAAGCTATTACCTTTATCAACGCAAGAAACACCAGCGTCTTTCCAAGCGCAAGAATTACTCTCGTTAACAGACACAGTAGCGGTATTTATACCTTTCTACGAAGAAATTTCATTAAAAGACAAAATTAAATTAGCAATACCGCTATACATAGAATTACTTTCAGAAACTCTGTCTTTCGTAGATGTTCCATACTTCAAATATGTTTACGGAGAAACACTAGGCTTAATAGATTTATTAAGAACTCAACAAACACTAGCAGGAGCATACGTATTAGACGGTTACGTTTATCAATCAACTTCACCAGAAGAACCGTTAGCAGACGCAACAGTTCATTTATGCTCCGTAGAACCAAGAAAAAACATAATATACACTCACACAGATTCAGACGGTTACTACTACTTCCTAGGTGTTCCAGAAGGCGAATACGTCTTACTAGCACTCAAAGAAGGCTACACAGTAACAATAGCGAAAGTAGAAATTCATTCTGACTACTATCAAAACTTCGTTATCTACCCTATAACAGTTTGGTGCTTTATAGAAAGAATATGCAACCAATACGGTCATGTAGTAAAAATTTACGGCATAGATGACAAAGTAAAAGACGGCATAAGAACAGTAACAGCATTATTATTTTTCGGCGACTTATACGGAAAATGCACTAAATCAGCCTCATCTATCGAAGGAGGCATAATTCCATTAGAAGGTGCATCAATCTCATTAGTAGATTTCCCAGGCTTAGATAAAAGAGGCTTATTTGAAGAAAACGAAGAAATACGCCAAGAGGGAGAAGAAATACATTTCAAATGCGACATACGACCAGGCGACTTTGAAGCATTCGCATTCACTATCAGCGGTCCAGCAGAAAAAGACCTAAAATTCAAATTCTTCCTAGGAAACTTCCGCACAGAGAACTCTACAGATGAAATCAAACCTCCAGAAGAAAGAGAATATTATTACGAGAGAACAGAAAAAACAATATACACATATAGAATCAGCAGAGCAGGAAGCAGAGGCGGTTCTGGCTCAGCAACCGAAGGAGATACATCTTCTTATTATGAGACCAAAGACAGAATCAAAATCTATCTAAAAGACCAAATAAAATTAAGACACCGTTTAGCCTTAAGTCAATATCCTCTACCTCCTACTCCAGACTCGCCAGGAGGTGGAGAATCGGGAGACACAGCAGAATGGCTGCATTTAACAGACAAAATAGAATTTCCACCGCCAATAACAATAATAGGCAGAACAGTAGATATCTACGGAAATCCAGTTCCAAATGCAAACGTAATAGCAGTAGAGAAAGAAACAGGTAACGTAATCTCGCAAACAACCTCAGATACAAACGGCTTCTACCTAATACAAGTTCCTTCAGAACTAGAATACAGAATATATTGGTCAGCACCAGGCTACTACACAATCCAAGGCTACGTAAAAGCAGGAAACAAAGACATAATAGACGACAGAGCGAGAATAGGCATAGAATCAGAGTTATTGCTAGTCTCAGGAACAACCTTTTATTACGAAGCAATCTTCGTTTTTTGGGCTTTAGCTCACTCAGAAGGCGGAAAAATTTACGGCTACGTTTATAACTCAGTAACAAACGAACCTATACCAAACGCATTAATTTGGATAAACGACGGAGAATTCGTAGCAGTATCAGACGAGAACGGCTACTACGAACAAATAGTTCCTCCAGGTCATTACAAGCTATATGCGACAGCAAAAGGTTACGCAAAAAGCAAAGTCTACGAAGGAGACATATACTCAAACTGGCGACAAGACATCTACTTAGACCCAGCGCAAATGACAATTTACGTCTACGACGCAATTGACTCAAAACCGGAACTGAAACCAATAGAAAACGCAAGAATCCTTAGCTTAGGAAAGGAATACTATACAGACAAAAACGGCAAAGCAGAAATTTATGTAATACCAGGCGAAACAATAACAATAGAAAAAGCAAGATACAAAAGCATACAAATAAAAGCAGTAGAAGGCGAAAAAACAGTATTCATGCACCCAACTTACAAATACATAAGACTAGAAGAAAGGTTAAGGCTGAAATGAAGAAAATATCAGTAAGAAGGAAAACAGCAGGTTACATAGAAGAAATAGAAGTAGAGACCTCAAGAAGAATAATCCTCTCAGACGGCTCAAAAGAAGTAATTATAGAACCAGAAGAAGACGAAGAAATCAACTCAATCATACAAGACTTCGAATCACTAGAGCAATCAATAGAAACGAAGAAGAAACCTCTACTCCAGAAAATAAAAGAAATCCTACCTTTACCAAGAAGATGACAGAAATTTTCCAACCAACTTCATGGTCATACATAAAAAACCGCTTAAAAAGAGAAGGCGCGGAAAACAAGTTATACGACGAAGACATAAACGGGAGTATAGACATAAGCAAGCTAAACCTCATAGGAGTAAAAAACCGCTTCTTAAAAAACTTCAGCGACCCAGAAATCCTAGTAGCAACTTCAAGCATGAAACACCTACTAAACTCAGTAGACGAGCATGAACACACTACAGGAAACATCTCAGCAACAACGAAAGAATTAACGATAATAGGCGGTTCATCAACATCAACAGGACACTCATACATATACGCAGACTTATACTTTCCAGCACACAAAGCATACATAAAAGCAAACCTAAATGCAGTTTCCTGTCGCCACATAGCAATAGACATCTGTGATGACTCGGGAGCAAACTTAGTAAATCCACCAGACCTCTACGACATAAGAATAGTTCCTCCAGCATCATTAAGCGATTTCAGATTAGCAAAAACAGTCGCAGGAAGCACAACATTCTTAGCAGCAGAAGCAGTGGATTTATCTCCGAATCGCTATTACCTAGTAGAAATATATGCAAAAATAACAGGAAACAACTACTTTGAAGTCTATAGAGACGGCGAGTTCATAGGCTCATACGAAGAATCAGAATCAGCAATAACGCAAATACAATCAATTCGCATAAGAGTATACGACGACTCAACTTCAGAAGCACAAGAGGGAAGAGTATGTGCGCCAGTAGTAATAATCTACGAATAAAAGACGAAGTCCACAGAAGATACATAGAGCTCAAACTGAAAGGAAAAGGCACGCTAGGAGAACCTTACGAACCAGACCTAACAAGTTACATAACAACAGCAGAAATTCTAGCGCAACAGAAAACAGCAAAATTGACAAACACAGCATTATTCGCATGTTGCATACAAGACAACAAAGTCTTAATACTAGAAAAGAAGAAAACACTAGAAGAATGGCTCTCTTTTATGAAAAGCAGATGCTACCTAGAAGAAACAATAAAACTTTCGGATGCTATAGAAAGCAAAGAAGCATTAGCTGTGCTATAAAGAGCAAAATTATTTAAATAAAAAAATAAAAAGAAAAAGAGAAATGACAGAAATTTTCCAACCAACTTCATGGTCGTATATAAAGAACCGCTTAAAGACAGAAGGAGCAGAAAACAAGTTATACGATGCAGACATAAATGGTAAGATTGACGACGCAGATTCGGTCGATGGATACCATATAGTAGGAGACGCTGGGTGGTGTTTTGAATGACTAAGAAGTTCGCATTTATCGACACAAACTCAAAACAAATAGGAGCGTTCGACCCAATCGTAGCTTCTATGCCAGCAGACATCGCAGGCTACTACTTCGCAATCTCGGACGAACAAGCAACGCCTAATCGTTTATTAGTTCCAGACATTTCGTATCTAAAGAAAACTTCAGAAACTTCCTTTTCAGGAAGTAGCACAACAACAGGCACTGTTGCAGACAGAACCTACGAAATCGTTATTCCATGCGCTATGATATTAAGCGGTAAAGTAGCGGTTTTCGGGAAAATAGGAATGTGGAACACAGCAGCAGCAAACGAAAGTGATAAAGGAAGAATAAACCTATCTTTACTGAAGAACGGGAGTGAAATCAGCGGAACCAAAGTCAACGGCGCAGAACACGCACCAAACTCAACAAGCGAAATTAATTACGATTTAATATTAGTTACAGAGTTACCCTCTACATCATTTAACAGTGGAGACAAGCTCGGTATCAAAATAGAAGCAGAAGTAACAGCAGTTGACGCTACAAACCCAGGCTTAGCAATAAAAGTCTATACAGACCCAGCAACATCAGGCAACGAATTAGTTATTTACTTACAATTAACATGAAGGCTCTATCCTCTTGTATTCTAAGAGAGAAACTCAAAATAGAAAGAGCATTCGAGAAACCAAACATATATATCGGTTTCTCACGCGAACTGCTGCTTGAGAAATTATTTTATCCTTTCGGTTTTATCGTAGACTCTATGAGCTTCCAATACAGAAGAAAAATCACAATCGCAGAGCAATCAGGCACAGACTTAACATACTATCAAGTCCTCATAGAACTCAACAGCTCAAACTTTAATTTCGCGCATGCTCAAACAAATGGCGAAGACATAAGATTCACCGACGCCGATGGAAATCTTCTAGATTATTGGATTGAGGAATGGGATTCTGTTAATGAAAGCGCGAAGATATGGGTAGAAGTGCCTTCCATACCTGCGAATTCAAGCGTTGATATCTACATGTATTACGGAAATTCACAGATTACGAGCGCGAGCGATGGTAATGCGACTTTTCTTATATTTGATGATTTTGAAGATGGTGTTCTCGATTGGACGGTTTCGCTAGGCTCCTTCACTGAGAGCGGTGGAACGCTATATACATCAGATAACCCAGGCAGATGCTACAAGCCAAATTCAGAGGCAGAAATCGCTGCAAAGTATAAAGCACGAGTAACTACTGTGGATAATAGTTACGATATATGGGTTGATATTCTTGCTACTGGGACTTATTCTACTGAGTCTGGGAATGATGGATATTTTGTGAAGAGATACGGAGGAGGAGTAGTTTGGATAGACCGCTCTGATGATGGAAGTGTAACAGGACTCTTGAACATCACGGGTCTTCCAGCTGACACAAACTGGCATGTGATTGAGGTAAGAAGAGCTGCTGACGGCACGATAAGTTATTACGAAGACGGAGAGTTTAAAGATAGCGTAACAGATACTACCTACTCTTCTACTGTTAATTTTATCATAGGAGGTTCATACGGTTGCTATTACGATTGGATTCTAGTTCGTAAGTATGTTTCTCCAGAGCCTTCCGTTTCAATGGGCTCAGAAGAAACTCCTTAGGTGTTATAAGAAATGAAATGGAAAGAACTGTTTGACGAATGGCTTAGTAAAAATAAAGATGTAATAGTTCGCACAGAGGGTTTAGCAGATTCAGCGGTCTCTTCAGAGCGCTTGAAGAAAAACGTTGCTGTGTGGTATAAGAACGGAGACGCTGTCGTGTATAGAGTTATTCATGCCTGGGTTTTCAATCCTCAGACGGAAACTGAAGAAGCATTTTGGGAAGGCTCAGAGCCTATTCTTACATCAGCGAATACGTTTAGAGCTGCCGCGGTAAAGAAGCTCGAAGAACTTAAGACTGCAGGCACAATCATAGCATATCGTATAGAGTCAGTAGACGAATCTGCGAGAATCGCATTTGCATACACTTATACAAAGACAACAGAAGGCGTAAGAGAAGAGAGAGTGCTAATCGTTGAAACAGAAGGGCAAATAACCGTAGAGAAAATTATTTAATTAGAAAAGCATAAATTATTTAAATAAAAAAGGAAAATTTTTAATAAAATGGGCAACAAAGGCTCTTCAGTGGCATCTGCAACAACAATAAACACGCTAGAAACAGCCTGGTTACTCAGAGAGAGCAGACAATACATCTACGACCAGCAAGCAAACGAATGGATACCTTTAACAGCAGAACCAGGCATAACAACAAAAGCAAAAGACTTTGACAACGACATCGTAAACCTAAATCCTACACCACAACCGATAGGAAGCGGCGAAATCATCGCAGTCCTAATAAAAGCAGAAACAACAAACAAAGAAGACGCATACATAGGAACATCGGGAAAAGCAGACGTAACAAAAGGCTACCCTCTCAGACCAGGCGAAACAGTAGCCCTAAAAACAGATAACTTAAACAAAATTCACGCATCAGGAGCAGTAGGCGACAAAATCAGATACATAGCTATAATAGGATAGGAGGTGATGAAAATGTTAGAATCTTTTTTCGCAAAAGGTAGAATAGCAGTCTGGATTATCTTAATAGGAACATTTACAGCATTAATAAAAGGCTCCTTGCCAGCAGAGCAAGCAATAGAGATAATAAAGATAATAGGTTCTCTCTGGTTAGGAGTAGAAGCAGGAGCGAGAAAAGAATAGAAAGGAGGTGATGTAAAATGGTAGATATATTTGGAGCAGGAGCTCCATTAACATCAGGTTCGCTTGAAATCGCAAAAATCAGCGGCGAGACAGTAATCGCAAAAGTCAGCGGCGAGACAGTAATCACCAGAATCAGCGGAGAAACTGTAATCGGCAAGATTAGCGGTGAAACTGTAATCGGCAAAATCAGTGGAGAAACAGTCTTAGCAAAAGTCAGCGGAGAAACAGTAGTTGCGAAAATCAGCGGTCAGACAGTCAAAACAGCAGTTCCTACATCGCTTAACCACGGTAGAGTTATAATCTCAGGAACTAATTTAAGCGGCGCTTCACCAGTTGTCTTAGGTAGTGCAGAAATCCGAACAGTTTTGGTCAAAGCAGAACCAACAAACTCAGGCACAGTCTATATAGGCGACACAAACGTCTCTTCAGACAAGGCTACCCACTCGCAGCAGGCGAGTCAGTCGCTATAAACATAGACAACCTTAACAAGATAGGCTTAGTCTCCGAAGTAGACGGCGACGCAGTCAGATACATAGTGGTAGCATGACAGCGTGGGAATACATAAGGGCGCAGGAGTTAGCTAAACAGAACTCCTGCGCCCTTTGTATTTGCCACGTAGGGCAAGTATCAACAGAATTTGCTTTAAGATTGAGAGAGTTAATCTTACCTCCAGAATCTATAATTTTATTCAACAGAGGCAGACCATTAGACGCCTGCAGAAACATATTAGCAGACGAAGGTTCAAAGCATGCCGAATGGATAATTTTCCTAGACTCAGATGTCATTCCACCAAGAGATTTCGCACTAAAACTTTTACGCCACAGATTACCAATAGTAAGCGGCTTATACAGAGCAAAGAAAAAAGGCTTCCTATGGTCAGCATGGATTCGCAAGAATAACGAAATTCAACAAGTTTCCTCCTTCACGAAAGGCTTGTTTGAAGCATATTACATAGGCATGGGCTTATGCTTAATTCACAAAGACGTCTTCACTCTACTAAAGAAATCAAACCCCGAATTACCATACTTCCTCTGGACAAAAGATTCCTGCCTAAAAATACCATCATACTATAAAGAACTCTCAGAAGACTTCTTTTTCTGTGAAAGAGTCAGAAGAGAACTAAAAATGAAAATTTTTGTAGATACAGAAGTAATAGCTCACCACGCAGAAGGCTTGAAACTAACCGAAAATGGCTACTCGCTCTTATCCATCTGATAGATTTGAATGGCTCTACAGCCAAATAGACACTAAAAAGAAAATAATAGACATAGGCAGTGGAGACTGCCTACTCTGGCGAAGATACGGCTTTCCTCCAAACTTAGTTCTAGTAGACATAAACGATTGGGGCAACAACATAGTAGCAGACGCTCACAATTTACCCTTTAAGGACAAATCATTCGACTACGCAATCCTAGCAGAAATTTTAGAACACGTAGAAAATCCAAAACAAGTTTTAAAAGAAGCAGAAAGAGTATCAAGAATAGTAGTAGGAACAGTTCCAGACGAAGAAAACTGGCTTTCTTTATACAGACCATTCATGCCACTATGGAAACTCTGCATAATAGAAAACAAAACACCAAGACAGATAGCGCAAGAATCAAACAAATGTAGAATTTACAACTTAAAATCAATCTTCCACCACAGACACTTCAACTATGAAACTCTAAAAAACCTCTTAGGCGAGAAATACAAAATAATCAGGTTACAATATGAAGGCTGGTCATTCCTATGTTTTAAATCCTCTCCTCTTATCTGATGAAGAAGCAAGAGAACTAGCAAAACAAATACCAAGACAAAAAGAACTAATCTACAACACAGAAAGAGACATAGCAATTCTAGACGCTTGCCAACCTCAAAGACTCTACCGCTTCTCACGCTTAGAAGGAATAACCAAACAATTCAAACTAGTCCTATCAGAAGGAACAAACACACACGAATGGTTCAGAAGAACCTTTACAGAACCGATAGACTGCATTTATATTTCTGCAAATCCATACATCTCATCAAAAGGCATGCATAGAAAATCAGTAAAAGGCATGAGAATCATAGACGCATGGGAATTTCTATGGAACGAAGAACACAAGACAGTTCTGCCTTGGACATTATACGCCTACTACAGAGCAATCAGACCACTGACAAAAAAGAGAATCTTCATACACTTCATACAACCGCACTTTCCACCAATAGACGCAAAATACGACTTATGGGAAGACGCAAGAAGAGAAAATCTAGGCTTAAAAAAGCAAGGCAAGAAATATCCAGACATGAGAGAAGCAGCACAAATCCTAGGCAGAGAAGCAGTGATAAAAATGCACGAGAAAAACCTAACAGCAGTATTATCATGCTTACAGAACTTTGACGGAATAATAACATCAGACCACGGCGAATTTTTAGGAGAAAGAAACCAATTTTCGCATATAAACAAAGACTTCCGCCTAAGATTTGTAGGCTGGTTAGAATGAGAATTTGTGTCTTCGCACCTTGGATTTTACCATATAACCCTAAAATCTACCAAGGAGCAGAGAAAATAGCAGGTTACATAGCAAAAGAACTCCTCAAAACAGACGACGTCTTATTAGTAACAACAAAAAGAAGCGCATACTTCCCAAATAAAATAGAAACAGTAGAACCTCTACAAGACTGGAACACCTCTTGGATAGAACAAGAAAAGAGAGCCTACGAAGTAGCAGAACCCATAGTCAAAAAATTCTCTCCCGATGTAATAATCGGACATACCTGGACAGGCTGGGAATACATCTACTCTCTCAAGGAAGAAATACCATGCACTCACACATTTCACGCATTACCCTGGAACTCAAACCCACCAGTAGAAAACAAAAACTACATAACCTTAAGCAGATGGCAGCGCTTATTAGTCTATCAAATGCTAGAAGAAGACTCAGCAATCATACCAAACGGCATTTATCTGAATGAATATCCTTTCTGCGAGGAAAAAGAAGACTACTACTTATTCCTATCAAGAATAGCAAGAGAAAAAGGAGTTCATCACATTTTCACACTAGCGAAAAAATACCCAAACAAGAAATTCGTAATAGCAGGCGCAGAACAACCAGACCCGAATTATATAAACAAAATCAAGCAGACAGCAAAGAAATTCGACAACGTAATATACAAAGGCGAAGTAAGCCACGAAGAAAAAATTAACTTGCTTCAAAAAGCAAAAGCACTAATAGCACTACCATCTCTACCATACATAGAAGTTTTCGGCTTATACATAGTAGAAGCCTTAAGTTGCGGAACTTATGTAATAGGTTTAAGAAACGGAGGCTTATGCGACATCATAGTAAACGAGAAACACGGCTCTCTATACGACAGCGTAGAAGAAATGGACTTAGACATATCTTACAATCCCGAAGATTGCAGAAAAAGAGCTTCAGATTTTGCTATGGAAAAAACAGCAAGACAATATAGAAACTATATAAAATGTCTATCAAATTAAAAATAGACTCTACGATAGACAAAGGTTTAGAAGATAAGTCAATTTGGACAGTTGCTCCAGAATACTGCTGCACAGATTATGAGAGCGAAATAACAGAAGCAACATATCCAGAAAAACCATATCTATGCGTCCAAATAAAAAACAACTTATCAGAAACCAAAGACATAAAAGTATCATACACAATCTACAAAGACGGAAAGTCTTTTCTATCAGACAGTAAAACAAAAACTGTCTCGCCAGGAAAGAAAAAAGTGTTTTTCACAGTAGGGGTAGATATAAAAAGTGTCGAATCAGAAGTAAAAGCAAGCATAGTAGCAACAATAGTTCAACCAGCCTGTCAAGAAACGTGCGAAACGACATGTCAAACATTTTGCATGGCTTTATGCGAAGGCACTTGTGAGCAATCCTGTCAGTGCGACTGTGAATCGACATGCGAAACAGAAATAGAAAACACAGATTTTACTTTCAGATATAATTTTGACTTACCGTCAGGACTTTCAGCAAAAGCCAAGACCTATGTAGCAGAAGTATATTCCTGCGCAGGTTGGACGCAAACAGGAACATTTTGTTACAGAACAAGAGCGTTCTTCGGAGAAGGCACAGAAGTGCTAGGAAGTCAATTCAAGCACAAAATAGCAATTCAAAATAACACCGAAAACGACATGACCCTTCAAATAATAGAAGACGGCGACTCAGACTCATCGTGCATACTAAACCTCTTCTATCAATACCCAAGACCTATGGGTTCAATAACAGTCAAGGCAAACGAAATAACAACAAAAGAATTCAATCCTTACGGCATCTACCACGACGAGTGCGAAACAGACAGACCAACCTACTTAGAAGTAAAATGGAAACTAACACCAAGAAGAACTCCTCCCTGCGAAAACTACGGCGACCTAAACAACGACGGCTACGTAGACGGCACAGATTTAGTTCTATTAGGCGACTACCTGAGATGCGGATTCGCACAAATAACAACACCTCTCTCAGAATCAGACTTTAAAGACAGAGCAGACCTAGATAAAGACGGAGAAATCACTTCAGATGATTTCAACACACTAGCGTGTTTCATAGCATACGAAACAGATACTTTTCCAGCTTGCGGAACATGTGGAAATTGCGAAACAACTTGCCAAACAGCATGTGAAGGTTCGCCAGAAACATGCACTTCTGCCTGTCTAACACAAGTTCAACATGTGTGCGATACATGTGAAACAACATGCGAAACAACATGCCAAATATTAGAAGAAATAGAATGTCCAATAATGGTAGTTTCCTACGGAACACCCTTAGTAGACTCTTTAGAACCACTAAGAAGAATCAGAAAGATTTTACCTTCGCTGATAGTGAAAATATACTACTCAGACTTGCACCTGAAGATAGCAATAAAATTCCGACGCCTCTTATATCTCCCCTTACTAATACTAACAAAACTTATAAACCGTATTTCAAAGCAACACTAAGAATAAACAACGAATGCAACTTCAACTGCCTCTACTGCTACGACAGAAACAAAGAAAGAAAAGGCGACATGCTAAACAAAACAGCAAAAGACATCATAGCCTTCGCAAAACAAAATCATCTAATTTTGGAAATCCCTCAAACAGAACCAACAATCTCCTCTCAATTGACAAGATTTATCGAATCAGGCTTAGTAACAGGAATAACAACAAACGGCTACAACCTTCCTTTGCGTTTACTAAAACTTCTGAAGCTATTTAACATTCACTTACTAATAAGCTACGACGGCGTTTGGCAAGACAAATATAGATTAAGAGGAAATCATCCAACTTCTTCAGTTGTGGAAAAGAACATACTAGCAGTAAAAGGCTTAAACATCCCGTTCAGCATAGCCTGCACAGTTCCAGGCGACGAACTAAATCACTTATATGAAAACTATATTTACCTATCAAACCTAACACAAGCAATCTCGTTCAACTTCGACTGGACATCCGAATACGCGATAAAAGAAAAAGACTTGCCAATCCTAAAAGAACAATCAAGAAAAATCTTAAAAACAGCGAAAATCCTGCCTTTTCCATACAACAAAATCTACCGATTATTGAAATCAAACAGAAAAATAAGAGGCATGTGCGGAGCAGGCAACTCAATTTGTATAGACTATGATGGGAGTTTATACCCATGCTACCACTGCCTAGCGTGGAGAGAAATGAACTTCAATTACGGAACAATCTACAACATAGAAAGAAAGCACCTACCAAAGCCAAAATATCCTCTAGAGAACTGCAAAACCTGCAAATCAGCGTTATGCGGCTTATGTTACACCTCAAACTTCCAAGTAACGGGCAACCCATACAAACCTCCATCAATCCACTGTAAACTCTTCGCAACACTAACTGAGGTGGTAAAAGAATGCTTCAATCTCTCTTAATCTCTATATCGGGCTTCGTAATAGGCTCTCTAATCCTAATGCTCTTGGGCTTCATATTCGCAAAAATTTTCACAAAATCTTTAGTCTATTCTCTAATAAGCGAAGAAACCAAACAAAGACTAGCAAACTGGCTACAAGAAGTCTTCAAAAACGGAATAAACGAAGCCTTACAAGACGAAGAAATCAAGAAACTACTAAAAGAAATCCTAGAAGAAATAAACAAAAGGCTGAAGTAAAATGGCACCTAATCCATACTTCACAAACACATTCGCAACATATATAGAAGTAAATGGCAAGAAATACTACTTAAACAGCTCAAGAGTAACCCTAAAACCAGACGACAAAATAAAACTCAAGAACTTACTCTGCTGCAACGGAGGCGACAAAGGAGACATCCTAGTAGCAGTCTACGCATACGACGGAACAAACTTTCACCAAGTAGCAGGAGGAAGCAAAACACTAAATCCAGACGCCTGCATGACAGAATCAGACTTAGACAAAAACGAATTCTACGCAAGAGAACTCTGCATGTTTAACAAAGACATAGAAATAGTCGTAATCTCTTTCTACTGGGACGGTTCATCATGGAAACAAGACGACTGGCTCTGCTACGACTCAAATTGTGGCTTCAAAGTAAAAGTAGAAACAAAATGCTGCGACTGGCTCTGCACATCACACGCAAAACTATTCAAAGTAAAAGTAGTAGACGAATACGGCAATCCTATCGAAAATGCAACAGTAGAAATCTGCTTTGACTGTGCAGGAACCTGCAAAACAAGCTCACCAGGCTACGAATCCTTTACAACAGACTCAAACGGCGAAGTCTGGATAGAAAAATGCGCTCCAGGCATTTTCGACCCATCTTGCGTCTCAATAGTAGTATCAAAATCAGGTTATGTCTCTAAATCAACATATAAAAACTACTCAGATATCTCAGACTGCGAAACCTTCAATTTTACCTTACAAGAAGTATCTTTAGTAACCATAATAATAACAGTTCAATCAGACACAACTCCGATAGAAGACGCAGAAGTGAAACTATACGAATCAGGAGGCACTCTCGTATCAACAAAATACACAGACTCTTACGGACAAGTAGAATTCAAAGACTTAGACGCCTTCAAATACTACTATGTAGAAATAACGAAAGACTGTTATAAGAAATACACATCTCCGCAATTTCTTCCAGCAAACAAAACATTCAAAATAACTTCATACAAATTCTGCTTCAAAGTAGAAGTCCAAGACGAGCAAGGCTACCCACTCGAAAACGCAACAGTAGAACTCTACGACGACAAAGAAAACTTCATAGCATCAGACACAACAGACTCTTCAGGACTAACAGACTTCTTCGTAACAGACAAAGACCCAGTAATAGTAAAAGTAACAAAATCAGGCTACACAGAACACAAAGGAACAATATATTCAACAGAACTCGGTTTAGGAGACACGCTAACAGTAACACTATACAAGGAAGGCAAGGGAGACATAGAAGTAACAGTAGAAGATGTAGGAGGCAACCCAATCAAAGCATTTGACGTCTACTACAAAGAAAAAACATCAGACGCATGGAGACACGGCTGCTCAGTATTTGACGGCGAAACAAACAAATGCACAATCAAAGATGTTCCTTTCGGAACTTACGACATCAAAGCAAGTAACGTAGACTACGGAGACGCAACAGCAAACATAACTCATTACTCATCAAAAACAACAGTAACGATAACACTAGGCGCTCCAACGGGCAAAGCCTCTGTAAAATTCCGAGTCTACAGCAGAGAAGGCGGAGCACTAATCTACACCCTAACTCCTCTAGAAAACGTCTCGGTAACCTTAGAATGCAAAGACATAAACTACAGCAAAACACTCAAAACAAACAAAGACGGCGAAGCAGACTTCGGCGAAATTGACCTACAAAACACGAAAAGAACCTTCCACTACAAAATCTACTACAACGAATACTGGCAAACCTACGAAGCAGACAGAACCTTCACACAAGGCTACAGCTACGACATAGAAATACACTTAGAGCGCTGCTCAGAGCTAATACCAGGCTGGCAGAGAATGATAATGTCCTGGCTAGGCATAGAAACAGAGAACTTAACCTGCGACGAAGCAGAATCGTTAGGACAGCAATTTACAACATACTTCTTAATAGGCGCAGCAATATTTTTATTTTTATTCCTCCTCTCCCTACTAAAGTAGGAGGTGATGAAAAATGACAAATGGACAGCAAGAAGAGAAAGGTATATTAGACAGCATAATAGACGCAATAGCAGGTCTCTACGAAGCACTAGGCGTGTCAGAAGAAGACGCAAAAACATACGCAACATGGACATTCTGGGGCATCGTAGCAATCGTAGTTATAGTGATAGCACTGAAACTCTATAAACTGATAAGGGGATACTAAGGAGGTGACGACCATGCTCTGGGAAGAACTCTCAAGTAAATACAACACAGCCTTCTCAAAGGCAGAAGCCTTGCGAAAAGAAATAGCAACCTTGAAGGCAAGACAAATCCTAGCTTCTCCAGAAGAGAGAAAAGAAATAAGAAATGAGCTAATGGCGAAACAAAAAGAACTAAGAAACGCAATCTCCCAGCTCTACAACGTCAGAAAAGCCTTCAACGAGATGTTCAAAACAGAAATAGCAGAATTACTATGATGGAAGACCAAAAACAACTAGTAGTAGCAGCATTAGTAGCGGCAATAATAACCTTCTTCACAACCATCCTAGCAAGAATACTCTCAAAACTAATAGAAGAAACGGTAGAATAAAAATGACCGAAATAATAACTCAAGAATACCTGAAAGAAACTATACTATACGCATTCTTCTGGTCAGTCATAGTCTTCCTAGTAACAATCATAACAAAAGAACTAACAGCAGCCCTCTCAGCCATGATAGTAGCAGGTGCATCAAAATGAGATGGTCATACTACCAAACGAAATATGAAGAATCAATCAACAAGCTAAAATCAGCAAAGGACAGGCTAAAAATACTAACACCAGAAATCCATTCTTTAAGAGACATCATCAACCGCTTGAGAAGAAGAATATCAGCACTAAAACACCAACTAAGCATGGCAACAACACCAGAAGGAATAGCAGAAGCGAAATCAAAAATCGAACTAGCAGAATCAGAACTAAGAGAAAAAGAAGCTCAACTAAACACTCTCTTATCAGAAGAAAGAGAACTAAGAGAAACAATCAGAACAGAAACAGCAAAACTAAATCGCCTACTAAGAGAATTCATCTCAGAATATAGGAGGTCGTTGTAAAATGCAAGAAGTAATATTAGGCGTCCTATTTACCCAACTCTGCTACCTAATCTATAAAGTAGCGAAACTAGAATCAAGCATCGCAAAAATAAACAACCATATAACCGACCTAACAAAAAGAATAGAGAGGTTAGAAGAAAAATGCAAGAAATAACAACAGCATTATATCATATCTATTACGCAAGAAAAGCACTAGTAAGAGCAATCCACTACTGCGAAGACGAAAGAATCAAAAACATCTTAGAAGAGGTAAGAGAACTGAACCAGGAGGCGCTAGAAGCATGGTTAGAAAGGAGGAGGAAAAGGAAATAGCCTGCCTAATAGCCCTAACAGACGCAGAATTCCGACTAGCATACGCAACAAGACACCTACCGCCTCACCTATCAGAAAGAGCAAAACTAATAATCAAGAAAATCAAAAACTTAAAAGAGCGAATAGTATGATTACACTAGTAGCAATACCTTTCTCTTTCATCCTACTAACTTACGCAGCAAAGCACAGAATGGAAATAAAGCTCAAAACAAAAAACTACCCAGACGTCGACTTATCAGAAGTAAAAGTAAGCATCCAACTCTGCACATACAACGAAGAAGATTTCATCTTACAAACAATCTATAGCATCTTAGACCAACCTCTCTTCAACGAATACAGAAAAAACATAGAATTCGTCCTAATAGACAGTTACAGCACAGACAACACAGTAGATTTGGCAAGACCATACGTCGACAGAATAATCTACGCACCAAGAGGCATCTTCACCTCCAGAAACTTAGGAGCTAAACAAACAGACGCAGACATAATAGTAGGCATAGACGCAGCAGAAATCTACCCAGAAGGCTGGCTAAACTTACT
>QMZE01000003.1 GCA_003663025.1 Archaeoglobales archaeon | reverse complement strand
TTGGGCTTAGATAATATGGTCTAACTTTGGGATACTTCTGCGCTATGAAGTCGTAGAGGGGATCACCAAGGCCTGTAGAGTCAACTATCAGCTCCGCATTATACTGACTTACTAGGTTAATCACACGCCTTACCTGAGCTGGCCAATCCACGCTCTTGAACCTGTCCCATGCGACTACATGACCGTTCTCATCCAAGACGAATACCACTGTAAAGTCAGTCCTCTTGCCGAAGTCAACGCCGGCTACGTACCTCTTCTCCTTGCTCGGAAGCTCAAAGTCTCCTTTAATGTTCATTATTCGGTTAGTCGTAGGATGCCTCCTGAACCTGAAGATAGAGCCCAAATCGGAGAGGAACTCAGCTCCGTATTCCTGCCTGAACAGGCGCTCCGGCATGCTCCTCCTTGCAGACTCTATTTCGCTCTTTGGGATGAATGGGTTCGTCCAAGTGGGGAAGTGGAAGCTCTCCCACTCTCCTCCTTTTATATGCCCCATCATGTACACCTCATAGAACCAGTTCATTCCTTGAGGAGTAGAGATGAACAGAGCCTTGCCGAACTTGTCGGGATCTGAGAGCCTTGGCCTCACACACTCGAACCACACGTCTCGCTTCATTCTGGCCGCCTCGTCAAGCACAACGAAGTCAAGCCCCTGAGCTCTCAGGTGCTCGTAGTCCTCAGCGCTCTTGAACCATATCCAGCTCTGGTTGACCATCTGTATAGCTCGTTCAGAGTGGTTTACCTTAGCTATTAAAGCTTTGGGTATCTCTTCCAAGAACATTCTCCATGCTACGTTTACTTCGAACCACGATGGAGCTAACCACCACACCTTTGCTTTGGGCTTGCCGAGGTACCACAGGCACTCGTAGATTCCCATCTTGGTCTTGCCCCACCTCACGCCAGCTCTGACCACTCTGAATCTAGCCTTGCTCCTGTGCACCTTAGCTTGACCTGGATGGGGCCTGTAGTTTATCACGACCTGCTGAACCGACACATCTCATCCCTCCTTCAGGTAGTCGGCTATCCTTGGAGGCTTGAAGAGGTAGTGGTGAATTGTAATTCTATCGTGGTCGTCTATGAAGAGTATCACACCGCCTATGTGGGGCTGAAGCTTGCCGTAGAGCTTTAGAGTGCCCCTATAGGGGAACCACGCACACCAGCAAGGAAGCTGAAGTATGTGCTGGTTGGGCAAGTGAATGTGGATGAATCTGTGCCAGTGCGCTCTCACGACCACATCGGGGAGGAAGTCTAAGTCTCCCAATCCGTACGCCGCCGCCTCGAACAGCGCCTCTCGATCCATCAATGTTGTCCTGTAGATCGAAGCTCCTGATACCCCGTGAGCTAAGTTGAGTATCCGACCAGTACCCTTGAGCTTTATGTTCGCTAAGAGACCGTGGAAGTGCCACTCCTTCGCTACGGTTTCTCCTAACTCCTTGGCTATGTCGTAGTGTATCCTCGTGTCTATCGACTCGTGGTAAGGCGTACCGGATAGACAGTGTACTATCCGGTCTTTACAGATTGTGGATAGCAGGGTAACCGCCGCGTCCTTCTGCTCGTCGAGGTCGGTGGTTATCGTCCCGACACCCCGTCCGGCTGGGTTGTTGCCCTGTATTATGTCTCCTAGAAGGATAACCGTATCGGCTCCCCACGCATCGCATATTTCCTCCCACTTCTGCCAGTACTCGTAGAGTTTCACCTGACCAGCGTTCCTCATAGCGCTCAGGTTGTTTCCTTCCTTGCTGAGAACATTCGGAGGGAATATCGCATACCGCGAACCAATGTGTGTATCCGCCACGAACGCCACCACTCGCTTGAACTTCACTGATAAAGTCCGAGGCTCAGGAGGTGGAGTCCACTTGTTGTTTATCATCCCTCTCTTACCTCCAAGATTTTCTTTAAGAGCTCTTCATCGACCGAACCTTCAGGGAATCTCAAGCCCAATGTGTTCGCCTTCTGCTTGACCGCATCCACGGTCCTACTGAGTATCCTCGCGAGGTCTCTCGTCGGTATCCTCCCGTAATATTCCTTCAACACTTCTATTTCCCGCTCAGACCATCTTCTCATCAGTCTCTTTCTTCTTCTCAACCTCTTTCACGACCGGTATCTTGATGGTGAAGGCTTCCTCTTTAAACTCCTCTCCCAGCCCAGCTCCCCAGACTATCTCTATCCTCGGAGGCGATACTTCTTCGCCCAGAAGCTTTGACCTGTCCTCGAGTATCCTCAGCAGATCTTTGAACGTCATCTGCTCGAAGAACTTCTCGGGGTTGTCGGCGAAGTATTCCAGAAACCTGTCGTAGTACTCGAGCGTTGAGAGTATCCGCTTCTTCGTTTCTATCTTCTTGATCTTCTTAAGCTGTCTGATCTCCTCAGCCAAGTGGTTCTTCTTGTGCCTCCTGACTGAGTCATAAGGGAGATTAAAGCGCTCGGCCACTACTTTGATCGGCACTCCTTTTAACAGAAGTTCGTTTATCTCAGCAACGTCCGGATGCTCACATGTCTTGCATACACGGGGGATATTGTTGCACCTCCATTCATGGTGTCAAGAGAAGCACTCTGTGCAGGTGAACCGCATCTTTCGCCTCTTTCACCCAATCATCGACCGTCTTGTATCCCGACTTCCTCACGTAGTCTTCAAGCTCCTCTCTGCTCGATACCTGACCGATATATTCCACTTTCGCTAGCCTCCCCGTCTTAGGCGGGTTCAATACGAGCTTGCTGAGGACGACGTAGACGCCGTTCTTTATCGTCTTCCTGAGCGTGAATACCTCTCCTTCAGTCATCAATTGGTTAAAAGCCCTCGGGTAGTTGAACCAAATGACGCCTTCAACCAATTAGGCTCACCTTCTTCTCTGAATCGCTTATAACACAAACTGCTATTTAAGTCTTGTATAGTGCTTCTAGAACGAATATTAAATAAATATATATTTATTTAATATTCATGTCCGAAGCATTAAATAGAACGCTGACAATCTTTATATAAGCGCCTTGTCAATAAGATAGCGAGAAGGAAATGGGATACTCAGACGTCGTTAAGAGTGTGAAGTCTTCTATCTTGAGCACGATAAAAGCTACCGACTCATTCGGAGATGCTAACACATTCGCAGATTATGTGAAAGACCTGAGCGGTCTCAGCTACCCCGTTGCATTCTTGAGGCTGAGAGAAGACAGGCACGAGATGAGTGGTCCATCCCACACCTTCCACCACCTGATCTGGAGAATAGAGGTACACAGCAAAGGTACGGGTACTGAATCTGATCTAAACAACATAATAAGCTACGTTGGGGAGATAATAGATCAGATAGAGAGTGATAGAACATTGGGCAACTCATATGTCCAGACGACTGAAGTTACGAGAGTATCGTACTCATGGCGCGCCGTAAGGTCAGTCGTCTTCTACTATGCATTCATCGAGATAGACACCCAGGTGATCCGGGTATCGGCATAAGCTTTTAATACCTCCGTCTCCATCTTCTTGGTGAGTGAGTGAATGAGTGAGGAAGCGAGATAAAGTTGGCTTATGTAGAATACAAGATAGACAGAAAGCTTGAGGAGATACCGGAAATTCTCCAGAGGGAAAACGCGTTCTGGACGAGGCTTTTAGATAGAGTCGGCAAGGAGGGGGAAGAAATTATGAGAGAAGAGGCTCCAGAGGAGACGGGCTACCTAAAGTCGACGATCTATCACATATCCTCCTTACAGGACAGAGAGGTCAGGATAAGGTGCGACGCGGAATACGCAGTTGCAGTTGAACGAGGAACAAGACCTCACGATATCGTCCTGTCGAGGCCTCTTAGCTTGAGGGACAAGGCTGAGAGGGAAGGAAAGCGGAACCTGTTCTTCAGAGCTGGAACTGTACTGCACCATCCAGGCACTCACCCCAATCCGTTCGGCATGAGGACTTACATAAGGCTTAAAAGCAGGGCCGGCGCTATTACGGCTGAGGAAATAGAGAGCTGGTTGAGAGGAGGATAACTCGCCAAGCCGTCTCGCAAGACGGGATGGCTGGTAGGGAGGATGAGAGATGGTAAGATTCCTCGGGATAGGTAAAGAATCGACGTACAGAACTGCCGTGAGCCCATCCGAATACATTAACATAATAAGCGAAAGCGTAGCACCAGACTGGGACAGGGTGAAGCTCGAAGAGGCTGGGTACAGATTTGCAAGGGACAAGATTCCGGGAGGTTTCAAAGAGAGCGGTGATATCAACCTCTACGTGGACGCACAGAGCATAACTAAATTCCTTGAAGGACTGCTGGGGAGCGTATCGACCGAGAACGACGGAGAAGTCACCGCATACAAACATACATTCACACCAGCTAACTCACTGCCCTCCTACACACTCGAAATATTCCCTGAGTCTCCAAGCGACTACTCGAGGCAGATAAGCGGTGTCGGCATACTTTCCATGAGGCTGGAGGCAGAAGCGGGGTCTCCTCTAACTGCCACGATAGGAATACTCGGCGCTAAGGAGGAGCTGATATCTCCATCAAGTACTACTCCGTCTTTCGCTAACATATCGCCTCTGCCATTCAACAACTCCTCTGTCGAAATTGAGGATTCAGTAGTAGCCACGGTCGAAGCTTTCAGGCTCGATATTTCGAACAGCATACCGGACGATGCATTTGTACTGAACGACATGTTCTTGCCAGCCCTGAGGCTTGAGGGAGGAGAGATAACCGGAGAGATGGACATAGCTTTTACCTCGTGGGACTACTACAAGCTGTTCTACGGGTCTTTATCCGCAACTGAACCTTCTGAGACACCCAATACGGTCAAGATAGAGCTCACAGCAACAGGAGGACTCACGGGCTCTGGCACATCTGGGTACGAGAACTACAAGCTAGCTATAACGCTTCCCAAGTGCAGTCTTGATACCTCGAATGCGAACTTTGACAGGAGATCAAGGATAGTCCAGAGGCTTGGATTCGAGGCTCTGCGCGACAGCGCGAGCGGATATGCGATACAGGTCGAGGTCGTCAATACCAAGTCATCTCCATGAGAGGCGGAGTGAATGAAAAGGATAACCTCACCGTCCGAGTACAGGAGGAAGTCCCCGCGCACTAAGGTGGTCGAGACTCCGTCAGGCGCGGTCTTCAAAATACGGGAGATAGACATAGTGACGTTCGGTGAGCTTCAGAAGCTCTACGCGAGGATGCCTGCTGGACAGGTGAGTGCTCAGAATGCGGTTGAGTACTTGCCCGAGCTCGCAAGAGTGCTCCTGCCAGCTGGAGTAGAAGAGCCTAAAATCGTGGCTGGTGAACCGTCTGAAGACGCGTTGTCAGTCGACGAGATAAGAACAGGCGACAAGATAGCCCTGATATTCGAGATAATGGACTTCAGCGGAATAAGCAATCTGGCTGAGAAGCTCCCGAAGTCCTTTCGCAGATGGGCCTCTCGGAAGGCTCGTAGCTAACATGAGCGTACTGCTCGGCATTAGGCCTTCGGATCTCGTTGAGTACGAAGGGACTCCGATAGAGCGCCTCCTCTTCGATGCCGTGGTGCTATCGAAGGCCGAGGCAACCGAGCCGACTAGCACCAGAGAGCTGATCAGGAGATCGCGTGCGAGGATGGGGGTCTATGTCTGAGGAAAGGAGAATAGAAGTAATAGTAAGGTGGCTTGAACAGAACAAGGAGGTAGGGGAGAAGCTAGTCAGCCAGCTAAATGCGATCAGGGCGAATCTCGAAACGCTTGGTCAAACTGCCCAGAACATTCAGAAGACTCTTATCTACGGTTTTGGAGCTGTCCACGACCAGCTTCTGAGGACGAAGCGCGCCTCCAAGGAGACGGAAGAGGCAACTGCATCAACCAGCAGGGGATTTGAGAATCTTGGGAAACGGATCAGTATATTGGGATGGCGCCTCTCATGGATGGCATACCGTCTGATGATGATGGGCAGGATTGTCATGAGGTGGATGGTCAAGCCTGTCAATTTTGCGATTAACACCCTGACCAATTGGGAGAGGTCTCTGGACACAGTTGCGACCTCGATGGGTCTCCTGGCGGTTGCAGGTCAGCTAACGGGTGAGCGCCAGGAGTACCTTCAGGAGACCTTAGAAGGATTAGCCGAGCAGGGGCCGAAAGTTCAGGGTGCATTCCTTTACTTTCAGTCCGCTCTCATAGGCCTGGTCGTTCAGGCGGGCGAGCCTCTTGCCGAGCTCTTCTACAAGCTCGGTGATTTATTGCGGGGCCTCGCGCCCATCGTCAGGGAGACCGTTCTTCCGGCTCTTAACGAGCTCCTCAGCGTATTTGTTGGGTTCCTGCCCACCCTGAAGGAAATCGCTGTTTCGGCTATCCCGCCCGTCATCCAGGGCTTGAGGGATTCGATACCCGTCTACCAAGCCGTGCTCGGCATTCTGAAGCCCTTCGTCCCGTTTCTGGCAAAGCTCGCAGGCGCATTCGCTCCCCTCGCACCCCTGCTCATGGGCTTGGGCACGGCTCTCTACTTTGTCACTCCCTTGCTTCAGCTGTTCGGAAGTGTGATTTCCCACCTGCCCAAGATCCTGGGCGTTCTGAGGCATCCCATAAGTGCTTTGAAGACTGCGTTTGACTTCCTGAGAGGCGGTGTAGGCGGGCTGATCAACTTCTTCAAAGGTCCATTCAGGTCGGGCCTATCAAGTGTTGCGGGAGCACTTTCAAAGCTGGGGAGCTTTATTAAGTCAGGAATCGTGCGGGCTGTGGGGGCTCTCGGGAGTGCGTTCTCATTCTTAGCGGCTCATCCTATGGTCGCGGTTGTTGTGGCTATTATGGCTGTAGTCGGGGCTCTCGTCTACCTCTACAACACGAACGAGAACTTCAGGAAAGCCGTTAACAAAGCATGGGAGACGATAAAGAACGCCGTGCTGGGAGCCGTCGGTGCGATCCAGAACGCGTTCAGGGGGTTCTTGGACTGGATAGAGAGCTTGAAGAAGGGCTTTCTGGGCTTTGCATCTTCGGTCATGAACTTGTTTGGAGGAATAATCAGCAAGACGGACGAGTTCAGGAGGAGCCAGAGGGAGCTTGGCAACACAGTTTCAGAGCTCTATGAGCACTCGATTGGCAAGACGATAGCTCGGGATCTGTCTTGCGCAATCGAGAGCGTGCGCGAGGCTCAGAATGTGTTCAGCAGGGCTGATCTGAGCATAGGAGCCAGCATCACGCCGCGAACTGTGGCTTCACCATCCGCGTCTCCCATTCAATACATTTCGATCTCAGCTCCCATAACCATCGAGTCTATATCGAGCTCTATGGATCTGGATGAAGTCAGCGATGCTGTTACGGATGCGATAAGTGAAGCGGTGAGGGAGGTGATGGGATGACCTGGCATCTGGGATCAATAGAGCTTGACAGGAATCCCCGGAAGGTGTCGAGGAAGAGCTCTCAGTCGCTCAAGTCGATCCCGATAGTAAACCAGAACCCGTTCATCTACTCCTTGGGATCTAAACCGCTAGTCCTGTCCCTCGAAGCTCACCTGTCAGAGACCACTTCAGTTGAGCTTATGGAGCTTGAGAGGAATACACTGGTTCAGCCGATCAGAGTAGTAAGTGATGATACCGAGTACGATGGCTTCTACTTCATCAGCGCAATATCTGAGGACAAGAGAGGTGGACCACCGGGCTACAAGCTGGTCAAAGTTGAGCTGTACTTATACGGCGGTCTTGGCTCTCATACCCAGGGCTACAGGGTAACTAATTTAAGCAAGGTAACGAATGATTGGAATATATGAGGTGGTGTAGGTGATAAAGATAGTAGGTATAGGAAGAGAGGGCGATACGGTGGTATTCGAGGTGGAGTTCGACTTCAGAGGCAAGATACACCGGCTGACCATCAAGAAGACGGTTGACGAGCTTCTGTCATTCGAGGACAGAGAAGCTTTCCTCAGCTACGTGAAGAAGGTGGTGAACAAGAAGAGGACTGAACTGTTCGCTGACTTAGCTGACGAGTACGTGCCTCTAAATGAAGATCTGGAGGCTGAGGAAAGTGCCTAATTACGAAATTGCGCTTCCCCCCGGGGCAAAGAATATCCGGATCAAAACTTCAACGCAAGAGATCCCAGTTGATTGGTACTTCTACAGACACGGCAAGGACGGAGCTGAAGTAATCGTTCCACTGTTCGGAGGTGATGAGTTCGTCGGTGAAGTACTCGAGGGAATGTGGAAGAAGGGCGATGACGGAAGCATACAAGAATTTACGGCGAAGCTGAATGGATCGGGAAGCTTGGAGCTGACGGGAAGAAGCGATTCTGGAGGAACTTTTCGAAAAGGATGGATTTCAACACGATCGAAAATTCCTCTTCTCGACGAGACCATTATTGATGTTCACTTAAAATTACCTTCTCTCGCAAGTAGTGATTCATTTTGGTTTGACTTTGTTATTTCGGATCAAAACAACGAAGCACCGGATGCTCATTCGAATGCCATACTGCTCAGAATAATTGCAACGACAACAGAATACGAGATCGAAATATATAAAAGAGTTTCGGGACCTTGGATTCAACTGTTAACAACGACGACGATCTCTAGTTCGGAGGGAACATTTCGCATTAAATTCGAAGAGAATAAAAGTGGACATAACCATACGCACTTCTACTTTCATGATGGAACTGGAAGCATTAATGAATCAAGCGATGAAGTCTCCGGTAGTCCGTTTGAATTAGATTTGCTATTCGATAGCGGATACGTTCATTTCTTGTTCCATAATGCGGAAACAACTAACCGAACCGTCAGCAGTGATTTCGTCCGCGTCACCTATCCAGACTTCAAGGTTGTATACGATCTCGATGACGACGCTTACAGAGGCGAGGGAGAGGAGCTACTCAAACGCGCATGGGATACTTCAGGAAATGGGAATCACGGAACGGTGCATGGAGCGACATGGCGAAGGAATGGAAAGTTCGGCAAGTGCCTTGAGTTTGATGGGGAGGATGATTATGTAGAAATAGTCGATTCTTCGAGTATTCAAACGCCTAATGAAGTAACTCTTGTGGGGTGGTTCTATCCTTTCGCAACGAATAAAAAATTATATGTTTATAAAGGTAGCAGAGTAGTTTTTCGCAATTATACAGTAAGAATTTTACTTGAGCATGACGGGAAGATTTATTGGGGTTTCTGCACTCCAACTAAAGAAATTTATTGGACTTCAATATTCTATGAAGCGAACAAATGGTATCATTTTGCAATTTCCATTAGAAGCGGAGATATAAAAACATTCGTGAATGGAGAACTCGATACCCAACGAACGGATACGTTTGAACAATTGGATGTGTTCGAAGGTTATCCGTTAGTTTTATGCAAATCTCAAGGGGATGACTATGGATATGGTCTCATTGATGAAGTCCGCATTTACAACCGCGCACTAAGCGAGAGCGAAATTCAAACGCTGTACAACGGAGGCGAAGTGACTGACGGCTTGGTCGGCGAGTGGAAGTTCGATGGAGGCAATGACCGGGGCGAAGTGAAGGTCTATGATACGATGGGAAGCGATGATGAGAGCGATTGGCAAAGAGTCTTCGACGTGAACCATCAGTTCGTGGGAGATTGCGTAATTGAGAATGGATTAATTCGAGTTAAATTCCAGAACTCGGACTCGATTTTATACGCAAGTTATTGGAATGGAGAATGGGCTGGGCCTTGGAAGATTATGTGGTATGGGCATGATTGGTGGGAAAACTTAAAAGTCGAGAGTATAACTACCGAAGAAGTATACGTGACGTTTTACTCGCCTAAGACAGGTTATTCTGATCGGAAAATTGGCTTGAGGCTGAAAAGAGGTTCGTATCGATTAGACTTTGAGTTTCTGGAAGCACAAAACGATTATCCTTCAAGAAAACTTCACTTCAATAATTACATTGTGGACTATGCGTTTCACGCCGACGATATAGTTGGCGATAAAGCATTATCAATTACATTCCAAGATTTACTCGATAACGACAATTTTGGATGTGCTTTTACTACTTCGGAGCTTTGTCTCCTTATTGCTGGGAATAATAAGAAGCGAGATTTGGAATTCGATTCGGCTTACCGATTACTGATTCACTTCGCAGAGTCTGACAAAGCTTTCCTTGCTTTAGTTCCTTTCAACAAAGTCTCCAATCTCTTCAAGGAAGCTGAGAATGCGACGCTTATGAACGGAGCTACAACCGATACAACACAAACAGATGACAGTGGAGACTCGATACTGTTGGATGCGCAGTACGAACAAATTCAGTTTTCTCTAACAGATATTTTAAATAAATTGCCAAAAGGACGGTATCTGCTTTTCGTAAGAGCAAAAGATACGAATCAAGTTTCGAATGATTTAGGGGTCGAAGTCTTTAACTCAACCGATTCGAGATTTCTAAATGAAGAGAGGACTACTGCAACCTTTACACTCACAAGCTCTTTTGCATATTATAGTGTGGTCTTCGATTTAACAGATGATGAGTCTGGTGATCAAGTTAATTTTAACGCTTGGAAGAGAACTACGAATACAAACTCGATCTACGTCGACTACTTCCTCATCGTGCCAATTGGAAACGGCGAGTCACTACCCCAAGATCTAGCCCACAACGCGATGAGGACATTCACCAAGCGGTACAAGGTGTATAGGCGATGAGCTGGGAGATCTACATAGACGGTGAGCTTGTAGATGCTCGTCTTGATAAGATAGTTGATGAGCTTGACGGCATACGCTATGCCCGATTTAGTCTTCCTAATACTGACGATAATAGAGATCTGGTAGGATCTGATAGATCAGTAGTTATCAAATACGACGGTACAACGGTATTCGAAGGTACGCTCACGGGTGCGAAGTACGAAGCTCAGGTCTTGAAGGCGATAGCCTACGATAGCGTTTACTACAGCATGGACGGGAAGATACACTCGGGAGACTACACGAATACCCCAGCTAGCACCATACTTTCAGATATATGCGCAAGCGCTGGAGTGAGCGCTGGTGAGTGTCCATCCGACTCCGTATCGGTCAAGTTCATAAGTACTGATTGTTGGATTGCCGCCACATTCTTAGCCTACTGCCTCAACAAAGACTTCTGGACATCAGACGGTAAGTTCAACATAGGAGACAAGGGTGAAGACAGAGGCGAGGTATCTCCGACCTCTATAGGCAAGCGCGAAATAAACAGGGCCAGAATCTACAACAAGGTGATAGTCAGGGGATATGACAGAGATGGGAATGAGATAGTCGCCGAAGCCGGATCGGGCGACAGGGTTAAAGTGTTCTTCGAGAGGAAAGCCACTGATCTGACCACGCTTCAGAACATAGCCCAGAGGAAGCTCAGCGAGCTCAATACCGAAGCTTCGAGCAGTAAGATAATTCTGATGATAGACGAAGGAGCATATCTCAACTCTGGAGACAGGATCACGGTCTACGACGAGACGAGGAGCCTGTCATCCTCTTATAAAATAGCTCGAATAACGAAGAAGATAGATCGGGTGGAAGTCGAGCTTGAGACCAAGGACAAGACGATAATGGACAGGATAAGGAACCACTTCTCGAACTTGGAGGAGCTGGGCATCTACATAGTCTCATCGCATCTGGAGGTACCATCAGGCACTTCATTTCCCTCCAATCCCTCTCCCGGTCAGCTCTTCTACAGAACCGACTTAGACACGTGCTTCAGGTACAACGGCTCCTCGTGGGACAAGATAGCGAAGACCTCTGGTGAAGGCAACTCATTTCCCTCATCTCCATCAGTTGGCGATATCTTCTACAGGAGCGACGAGGGCAAGTTCTACAGATGGAACGGGTCTGAGTGGGTATTCGTAGCGTCGTCGGAACTGGGCAAGCTTCAGGGAACGATAGACGATATTCAGGACGGATCTTCGTACAAGAAGACGAGTGCCAGTTACGTTGACGGATCGAACAGGCCTCTCGTAAAAGAAACGGATCAGCTTCTTGACGGCGTGATAACGGAGACGAAAATAGCTGACGACTCCATCTCCACGCCGAAGCTCAAGGCTAACTCGGTGACGGCTGAGAAGATAGCTGCGAACTCGATAACCACGGAGAAGCTGGTCGCAGGAGCGGTCACCTCCGAGAAGATAGCGGCGAGCTCAATCACCACCGAAAAAATCAATCTTGATAGACTGACTTCAGATCCGGCTCTCGTGGCGGGGAGGCTGTGGTGGAGGAGCGATCTAAATCAGCTCAGATTCTATGACGGTAGTATCGTCTGCTACATTCCGAAGTTTCCGATAGGAGATATCTATATCACGGACTTGGACGGATCTAAAATAAACGATGGGTCAATAGAAGGATCAAAGATAGCCTCAGGCGCGATACAAACCGATCACCTCAGCGCTGAGGCGGTGACGACCGAGAAGCTAGCGGCAAATGTCGTCACGGCTGAGAAGATATCCGCAGGTGCGATCCAGACCGAGCATTTGAGTGCGGGTGCAGTTACGACCGAGAAATTATCAGCCGGAGCGGTCACCACGGAGAAACTCAACGCGGGTGCGGTCACGGCTGAAAAGCTCTCGGCCAACAGCGTAACGACTGAGAAGATAGTGGCTCAGGCAGTCTCCATCGACAAGGTTGCACCCACGATCGGTACTAAGAGCGTCGAATTTCTCTATACGAAGTTCAAGGAATACTCAGCGAGCATAGACAGCGACTACAAGCATGAGTATGGAACCTCGCCATACACGCGGGAGATCCTCGCCGAAGAGAAGCTCAGATATCGGCTGAGGAAGCTAGGAGCGGAGCTGAAGTGCGAAACCGGTGGCACTTACATGTTCTGCGATGTGTTCGTAATCTTTGGAGGCCAAACAGTAAGCAGGACGATCCTCAGCGGAGGGTTCACGGCTTCCCTTGAGCAGATAGGAAGCGGAGACTATACTTACGATACCGATACGAATAGCTCCTATCCTTATCTACACACGAGGGAGCATTCATCTAGACGGGTATCTTCCACAAGCACTCCAGGCGCAGGGTACGAGCGCTGGATACTGCACTTAACGATCCCGCCAGGCGGCAGAGACTGGAGTGCCTACGACTATTTTGGTATGGACTACTACGTTAGCGGATCGAATTCATGGAATATAAGGATAAAGCTCATGAGTTCAACTTCTGATTACTTCTATTTCGATGTGAGTGTACAAGGTTACGGTGCAGTTGTCAAGCCCTTCAGTGAAATGAGCCAAGTTGGAAATCCAAATAAAAGTAATATTTACAGAATCGATATTGAAATGCTCGACTCGGGATTTAACGTTGAGTTCTGGCACGGATGCGCATATCTGTCGAATGTTCCATTTGTGATGGTGCAGAGAGGAAGCAGTACGAGCTTCGAGGAGGTCTGGAGCGATGCACTGGATTACCTCGGGAGCGAGAATGAAACATTAGAACTTGAATACCGCTTTGGGTGCGGTAACTCAACGAGCATGACTAATCCGACTGCATGGATGAGGTATCCCGCTTCAGACGTCAGAGGTGTGAGCTATCTGGAGGACGTGCCATGAGAAGAACGAGAATTAAGATAAGACCTGAAAAGATCCCTCAGGTTTTGAGGGCTCTGAGAGATGCTGGAGTGGATGTTGAGTATGCAGAGAGGAATCCGGGCGACGAAGTATTCACCCTTCACTATGAGGGAGACGAGGCAGAGCTAAAGGAGTGCATAGAACAGATCAAGAAGAAGGAGAAGGAGAAGCTCATAAGGAGGCTTGAGACGGGAGATATAAAGTCGGTCTTGAGGGAAATCATAGACTCAATGTAGGCAACGGATGATTCGGATGAGAAAGTTCACTAAAAGCTCTAAGAGACTGAATCGAGGTTCCTCGATCGGCCGAGGATCCACTTCGAGCTCGTACATAGCGTACATCAGACAGGTGTCGTACTTTACCCATGCATAACCGTTCATTCCCCACTCCTCACCCCAGCTGTTCCTTATCAGCCACGCTTGCTTCTCGTCGTCGTATCCCACCACGGCTATGCAGTGGAATCCCACGAAGGGATCGTTCTTGAGGGGATGATAGATTCCTCTCCTGTAGTGGAGGAAGGACTGATACACGGCCATGACTGATACCAGCGGTTTACGCTTCAGTACCTCCTTGATCTCCTCTTCGTCCATCAGCTTCTTCCAGGTTCGGATTCTGTAGGCACCCTTCCGCCACCTCCAGCACGGTATGCACCTCTGCTGTCTCGCCTCGTAAGGCCAACACTTCTCGGTGCATATCCCATTTTCAGCTTGGTCTAATATATCATAGAGTGATGCACCGAACTGGCAACTTCCTCCTCCGCAGAAGAACAAGTGAGCCTCCGATAAATCCACTTCTTTACCGAGCTTTCTCAAGACCGTTTCGATGACTCCAATTGTGCCAAATGCTGTGCAGGAGCCACATGCGCCCTGGTCTCTTATCGGAGGGCAGTACTTCCTCCAGTCAGCTCTACTCAAAGTCCTTCACTCCTCCCGCTATCCTCTTCTGAACGCTGGGAGGTAGTTTGCCAACTTTAGTTTCTCCTATTTCAAAGTCCTCTGGTGCGAGCTCCACCACGTCTGTCTTCTTACCGTCTATCTCTGGAGGTATCAGCTCGTCTGGTCTGAGCTCCGATGCCTTTACTTTCCTCGCAACGAACACCGTAATACAAGGTTCGCCTGTGTCCCTTCCGTTCTTCACCTTCGTCAGGTCGTCTCTCCAGCTCAAGACGTTGGGCTTGCTCCTTATCAGCTTATCTATCTCTGCTTCTCTCATATCTCATCACTCCTTTATTCTCGTTCTGGGTATAAATACCTTAGAGAGATCCCATCCTACGCGAGGTATCCTGTCAAGCTTAATTCCTATCCTCTCAAGTGCATCTCTCGGTATGCTCTTTCTCTCTCCCCTCAGCGCATCTTCGAGGACTTTGTAATCGAAGTAGTGGACCGCATAGCATGCTACAGGCCTTTTCTTCCTGAAGCTGAACAATAAGACTCCTCTTCCTCCAGCTTTCACTACTTGTGCTAACCCCTCTCTCTGGTGAGGTAGCAGGTGGTCCATGTCAAACCTGTCGACGTGCATGGACTTGCACTCGATGAGGTAGAACATGCCTCTGTAGAGCGCTATGAAGTCTCCGGGTTGCTTGGGTATTACCACATTCGGTACTTGAATGTAGCTCATGGTGTCGCTCAGTCTGTGCCAGAAGAACGTGTTGGGATGCCTGTTCTTAAAAGCTTTTAATGATCTCGATACCTCGTACTCAAATGTCTTGCCGAGCCTTGAGTGAGACTTCTTGCGTGGCATATCACTCCCTCAAGTACTCGTGCTTATACACTTTCCAGCACTCTAAACAGTACCTCTTAGTTATATAAGTGATCCCAAGCTTGGTCTCAATAGGCGTATTGACCTCGACATAATACCCGTTAGGTTGAATATAAAAACCGCAATCTCCATCGCACTTCAGCTCTCTAGTGGCTCTGTGCATCGTTATCCTAGCGCCTTTTCTTGTCCAGACTTCTCTCAATCTTCCTGAGATCCTCCTTTACTTCTTCGGCGAGCTCTTTAGTCCTGCATAGACAGAACAGGTGTCCGTCCTTTATTACTTCCCAGTACACGCCTGACTTCTTTATTTCGATCATTTACCCACACTCCTGCCTGTACTTCTCGGATGGGGGCATGTCGTTCGGATGGGAATAGTCGAATGGTAAGATGATGAGGAAAAAGGATGAGGAGAGCTATCGGCACATCTCATCCTCCAAGAGCTGCTTTCTCGAACAGGCGGTTCTCTTTCCACAGCTCCTGCAGATGATGAGCACTGCATTTTCTTCCTCTAGAACCATAACGTCGCGGGAGCCACACTGAGGGCACCTGCACTTCAGCAGATCTACATCGAACCTGTCCGACACAATCTCCACATTCTCACCGTATGGGCTCCAGCCCCACGCCACCCACACCCATTTGTCTTCGGGAAGCTTCACCTCCTATGCACCTCCCAGATGTGCATCATTAATTCTGACCTATTAACAAACCAGAGATCACACCGCCTGCACCTGAGAGACTTAATTCGTCCTTCATATATCGCTTTGATCTCCGCTTCTGAGAGAGCTCTCGAAAATACTCTCATTTTGATTGCCGGACTCTCTCCCATCAGTCATCTGCCTCCTTAGACATTTCTTCAGCGCACTCCATGCACACGCCCTGTCTGATATGATATTTAAGCCAGGACATCCTCCTACCGCACCTCATGCACGGCAGATAAGGCGGTCTGAGCTTCAGTATGAGCCTCTCCAAGTCCTCGCCTATCAGGTAGTAGTCTCCCGAGTCTATAGATCTCAGCCATGCTTTAGTTAAGAGGTCTAATACCTCGTTGTGGGCTTCTTCACTCATCCTCTGTCATCCACCTGTCTACTTCAGCCAGTACCCAGAGCATGGTCTTAGCGTCGCTTATAGCCTCAGGTGTTGGCTGTTCTTCGAATACTCTCAGCAGGTTTGCCACAGCTGTCTCCTCATCTATCAGACCCATGTTGTAGAGGCTCGGAACTAATCTGAACGGATACTCCTCTCCCTCATCGTGCACCGACGCTATCTGCCCTATCTTATCCTTCCACTCGTGCCAGAGCACCTTCAGAAGTCTGAAGAAGTTGCGTATGGCGTCCTCTCTGCTCTCAGCTTCAACCTCTACATCGAGGTCTTTGGTAGTGATCCGGTACTTCTTAACAGTCATACCCGCACTCTCCCGACGTATCTTTAGCGTACGGACAGTTGGTGCATCTGACCGCATCTATGAAGCTCTGCACTAGCGGGCACTACCTCAACTCAACGAGTCTATCGCTCTCCGAAGTATTCTTGGGTCTCTCCCATATCAACAGCTCCATCTTCAAATCCACCACCTTATCAGCATCCAAGTCAGGAACACTGCGTGCACCACAGCTGATATAAAGCTCGACAGCGCATCCTCCTTCCACGTGCCCTTTCGATCCCTCTCTGTTATCATTCTGTAGACCATATTCACCGCCTCAGCACACAGCACAAGTGCGAACCATATTGTCACGGCTAGCTTTAGCAAGCACAGCACCCTCACTCTGAGGCTCTAGGATCGGTGAGCCTGCCCCTATCCTCCTTCCCGCTCGCAAGGAGGAAGAGCTAGTTGTTTGCGCAACGGAGCTGCCGTCCGCACCACTCGTAATGAGCGGGTCGTTGCAAGTGGCTCTTCTCGGGGCTTGCTGGCCCACCTACATTCCCGCCTCTTTATCTTTCTTCTTCGCTGAACAATATGTCCTCCACTTCGTCGATCATCTTGAGTGCATCGCTCAAATGATAAGCCATGAGGTTGTGTTTGAGGTCGAACAGGTGGTCCCTCACTATGCCTATCCTGTCCTTCACTTCTTGGAGCATCTCAAAGATTCCCTCCAGCTCTTTATCGTTCAGTATCTTCAATATTTCACCTCCTGTCCTTGTTCATATAAAGCTTTCTAATCATCTTCCTGATCTCGTCCTGAGCTTCTTCCAAGCATAGGAAGAGCTCATTTTCGTTGAGCCTGTAGTATTTCTCGTTCTCCCTTATCTCGCTTATCACCAATTTCTCTATATCGAGCTTCGCCAAGTGGAACGATGCAGTCTCTTCATCTATGTCCAAAGTTTCAGCTACTTCTTTACAGCTAATTGGCTGACGTATTAGTAACAGCTTTATGATCCTGTAGCGAATAAGGTGGAATAGAGGGTTCACTGCATCACATCCCGAATATCTTATAGACGAGGAATCTTATGAGGCGATCCTTTGGATTATTGCTCTTCGCCACTCTCTTGATGATGCGTCTCGCCTGCAGGTGGTTGTACAATGCCCGCATAAGTGTAAGATAGAGGATCGCTGGGGTCACGAGTATCCCGAAAGCCATCCAGAGCACACGTTTCAGCTTCATCCGATCTCCTCCTTCGCTCTGAAATACGCATCGACCATCTTCGAGACTATGTGGTTTATTTCAGATGGGTCTGAATGACCCAATCTGTACAGCAGTCTGGAAAGTTCTCCGTGCAGTATTACTTTCTTATCCATCTCAATACCCCCTGCATATGTGGACGAAAGGACAGTAAACACATTTAAAGCTGATCTGGCACGGCATCTTCATGCCCCTCTTTATCGCCTCGAGCATCCCCACGTGCTCGTTCACCAGATCGTAGAACTCGGATTCGACCTTCCTGATCTCCTCGTTCGTGTACTCGACCTCCTTCGGCTCTTTGCCTCCAAGAAAGACGTTGACCAGTCTCGGATCTTTGGCCACTTTGTTGTGCTCGGCTAATATCTTATATGCAACGAGCTGGATCTTGTGCTCCTTCCTCCTCTGAGCCGTACCGGTCTTGAAGTCTATGATGAGGTTCGGAGTGATCAGATCAAGCTTGCCGACTAAGACGTACTCCTCGCTGTTCGGAGTTGAGAGAGGCACGGGCATCTCAAGCTTCAGCTCGTACTGTGCACCAGATATGTCTAGCTCCGTAGACTCAAGCCACTTCTGAAAGTTGGACAAGGGCTTCTCCACCTCCCGCTTCACTTCCTCGTCTGCTTCTATGGTTGGCTCTTCGCCTCTCAGTATTTGTTCAATAGCTTCGTGTGTAATCTCGCCCTTGAGCTGGTAGAAGTGCGGTGGAAGCATCTCAACCTCCTGATACCTCAGCTGTATCCTACGAGGACAAGTTCCGAGGTCTGTAACCCAGATCCTGTACAGAGACCACTCCTCAGAATCAGAATCCGTTTATCCTCACCTCATCCCATACCGATTTAACTAGGTCTCGCCACTCTTCCCACTCCATATCTCTGCCCAGCTCCCTTAAATCCCTTGCGCACTCCAAGTAGTCGGTGTAGTGGATGTTGACTATCGCGGTCGCTATCCTCTCCCTAAGCTCCATCAGGCGCTGTTGCCTCTCGTACTCTTCTTTCTTCTTCCTCAACTCTTCAAGCTTCATCCTCTTGAACTTTATCCTGTCGTTCAGCTCCTGGATCTCCTTTTCGAGCTTCTCTATCTGAGCTTGGTAGCTCTGCTCACGCTCTATCTTCTCGACCACAGCCTCTCTGATGAACCCTGCTATCGACCTGCTGTTCGTCCTTATCCACTCCAGAGCTTTCGTCGGGATATAAACCGTTGTTAAGCTCATAGGCTCCTCTTTCTTAGGTCTCGGCATCTTCATCCCCCCCCGTCTAGCGTCCAGCCCATCAGCCCTTCATCCGTGAGCCTTAGATCGAAATGGCGCATAGGCACTTCTGGTCCCATAGGTCTTCTCAGTACCAGCTGAACGAACCACTTAAGCGGATTCTCTTTAAACCTGATCTTTCTCCTCTTAAGCGTCCAGTGCGATTGGATAACTATTTCACACAACTGCTAGCTTGCCTCCTCTCGTCCACCTTATCTTCCTCAACCTTAAGAGCTTGTCTATAATTCGGGAAGAGGTCTCCCAGTTTATCGAGTAGCGCAGGAGCTCGGTCTGCAGGTCCTCTTTGCTCATCAAGCCTCCGTGCCTCTTCAGTATCTCGATGACCTGAGCTCCCTCTGGGTCTGCTAAGAGCTGTTCTCTCCACTTCATAGCACGTCTCAACAAAAGCTTTAGTCTAGCGTCAAGAGTAACCTCGAAGTCTGGAGATATAGCTTTCGTAAACAGGTTGTACCCCAGAGCCATCTTCTTGTAGAGAAGGATCTCAAAGTGCGGTTTACTGCTGAGGAAGTCGTAGAGGTCGTCCGAGAAAGTCACACGCCTTATCCTGTCGAGCGACTTCTGGAGGTCCATTAGCCTGTTTCTGTACTCGACCAAGGAGCGCTTGTCCAACGGAACGTTCTCTCCTTCCCTAACAGCTTGTGCTAATTTTCTAAAGTCTGAAGGAGAAGGCACCCAATAAATATAGCTCAATCTCCTTCCCAGACCACCGCTTATGTCGAACTTCGCTATCTGTGTTCCGGCTATGAGCGTTACCCTCGTCCTATAGCTTATACTGCCTGAAGCTAGCCTCTTCTTGACGAGACCTCCGAATAATGCAGAGTTGAGCTGGGCTTCAAACGTTAGAGAATGCTTCTGCTCAAGAACTTTGGTTATCGCGGTGAACTCCTCTATCGCAACTATGCCGTCTTTGTACTCCTCTGCTAAGCCCATGCGCTTAATTGGAGTTCCCTTGTTCTTCTCTATCGTTCCTACGAACCCTGCCTCAGTGCACGAGCCCTGAAACGTGGTCTTGATCGTCGGGGTGTTGAGTATGCCGAAGTCCTCGGAGAAGCACTGCTTCATAAAGAAGGACTTGCTAAATCCCGGTGGAGCACAGAACAGAAGATGGCACCGCATATCAGGTATCCTTCCGTGTTCGAAGTAGATGTGTCTCCTGAAGTTCATCAGGTTGAAGATGTGAGCTCCGTAAGACATGAAAAAATAGGGGATGAAGCGCTCGGCGAATATCACTTTCCTCTCACTGAGTATTTTGAGGCCTTCGTCGTACAGGGTCAGCCTTCTCCACCTCCCTGAACGTCATCTTGATCTTGATGGAAGCGAATGTGAGCTCAGTGTCTCCCTCCATCTTCTCAGCGAACTCCAGGATTGACCTGAGCATTGATTTAAAGTCCTTGCTGGAGTACACTTTGTTCTTGAATGTTATCTGGACGTGATCAGAGCTACTCATCTACTCGCTCACCTTTACGGGTCTCTTCGGATTGGGGAATCCATGCATGATTATGGCAAATCCGGCCGCTATATCTACCTTCTTCATCTCCTCGTAGGACCACCAGTACGTCAGCCTGTCCAAGCCCGCATCCTTCATCAGCCTGTAGAGCCTCTGAGCCTCTTCGAAGTTTATATCGTGTATCACTACATAACCCTTGTGGGGCTTCGGGTAGTCGCCATCATAGACGTCTTTCAGATTGCTCATCCTTCGGCCTCTCCTGTCTGATTCTCAGACTGAAGTCGTTGAGCACGGTTATCTCGACGTCGGAGTCTTGGCTGAGGATGTGGAACTTCCAGCCCTCCTCTGTCAGTTCCACCTTGCACGCACAGATCTTATTGATTATCAGCACTGCTCACTCCTCCTCCATATCTTATCGAGGTGTTTAGGGCTGACTAAGAGCAGAGGCCTGTCCAGCTCCACGTTCCTCATTACCATCATCTTGACATCTCTGAGCTCGACAGGATTCGAGAGCTCTACGGCTGACTCCGCGATGCTCTTGACAGCCAGCTTCTTGATCTCGTCCTTCAAGTCTCTCCTTGCCATCTCCCTGCACTTCTCCTGCATCTTCTCCGGTAGCATCTTTGAGATGCCGACTGTCAGGGCACAGTAGAAAGAGTAGCAGACCCTGATCTCGTTGGGTAAATCGACTTCCTTTGTCTGAATCAGGTCGTCTAAAGTGCGTTTTTCTTGATTCATTCCTCAGGTCCACCTCTTGTAAATCCAGAATGTATTCCGAGGAATCTAATCAGATACGAATTTTTGCAGTTTGGGCACCAGATTTTAGTGCCATTTTCCGTCACTTTTACCTGAAGACGCTTGTGTCCGCAGTTCGGGCAGTAAATACCGTTGCTCATAACAAGCCTTTCTCTTTCAGCCACTCTTCGGCCTCCTTGATTATCGTCTCGGTAACCTCGGAGAGCTTCACAGGTCCCCAAGGCTTCAGCATCTCGTTGCATATGCCCTCGTAGGATATGTCGAAGAGGTAGGGCTTCTGGTACGTCACTCCTTTCTTTACGTCCACTCCCCAGAAGTTGTTTTTGATCACCTTGCCGAACTTGTAGAACTTGAAGTGCACCTTGCCGGTCTTAGGATCTGTTATGCCGTTCTGTATCCATATTGCCATGCTGAGGTTCCACGGGAACTTCTTGTAGCCGTCCCTTATCTTCCTCCCCGTAGGCACATGAGCTATGTACTCGTCTTTGGTTCTGCAGGTTACTACAAGATACTTCCTAGCTAATTGGATCTTCCTCACCACGTTGTCGATTATTTCGTACACTTGAGCCCAGAGCACAGGTACCGCCTGACCGTCTATATATGCTACGGGAGACTTCTTGCCGGTTCGTCTCTTCCATTCCTCTAATGCTAAGTCCCGTATATCGCCACCTGAGTCTATTACTATGGTCCTGATATCAGGTTGCTGAAGAGCCCACTCCACCCCCAGCTCTATGTCCTGCCACGACGTCACTCTCTTCCACACATGCCCCTTCTCCGGCATCTTCCTCAGCACTATGTCAGCTTTGTGCTCCGTATCGAGGAAGAGAGCTTTAGGGAATGTGGCGCTGAAGTGCGTCTTGCCCTGGTCAGGCTCGCCTATTACCTCGATCGAGAACACTTGTTCTTGAGGTACGGTATCCGGTATGAACGAGGGCTTACTTATTGGTCTCCTGCTCATACACCTCACCCTTGTAGTACTCATCAACTATCAAATCGTAGAGCTTCCATCTCAGAGAGTTGATCTTGTGCCACGAGGAGCCCTTCTCGACGCATATGCCATGGTGCTCGGCGTACTGACAGCACTCGCAGTCCGGATAGACGAGTCCGCTTTTGTACTTGATGCAGAAGTAGCACGTATCGCTCCAGAGGGGTATCGAGCTCACCCAAGCCTCCAAGATCCTCCGCTTGAGTATCATTACCTCTTCGACCGTTTTAGCATCCTTGAGGTGCTTGATGTAGCGCTCGACCTCACTAGTAAAATCTCCAAGCCTGGACTGAAGGTTCTCGACGATCTTATCCACTATTTTCTTCTCAGCCTTCAAGCTCGTAGCCTCCTTTTTCGACTATCTGGAGTATAGCTCTGATATCGAAGTTGGTCGCCATCTGTTCTTTTCCGAGAGAGTTTTCCCACTTTATAGCGTTGATTCTCTTCTGCTCTCCTTCGCCCTCTGAGAGGTAGATGTAGTAAGTTCGGATGAGTCCGTTTTCTTCTTTTGCGATCCACTCCTCCATCTTAGACTTGCACTTCATTAGAATTAATTCTCCCATCTTCCCGCCTCCATAAAAAATAGGAGAGGTATTGGTGGTCTAAAGCTTCACTATGCGTATCGCCCTCATGCTGACGTTCGAGCCTGTTATGTTGACGTAGCCGAACACCAGAACTTCGTCGCCTGGCTGTAGGCTCATCGCCAACTGCTCCTGCTCCTCGGTCATCCTCGAATACTGACCTCCGAACCAGACCGTGACGGGTAGCGGAGACTCTATGTCCGCTATGTCTATGCCCAGAACTTCGTTGGTGTCCCTCCGGGTAACTAAACGTCCAACCCATCCGTGCGTCAGGTCGTTGTTGCCTCCTGAGTCGACCAGCCTATCGAGTGGAGTCGGCTCTATGTCGGTGATCTTCGGCACCGGAGCTGGTTCAGCTACCTCCTGGACGTCTCTAATGCGGATTATTCGACCGTCGTTCCTCAGGGAGCACTTGAAGCTGTAGCACTTGTCCAGCTCGAATAGGTCGAAGTACTGATTGATCCTGTCCTCGCCCCACAGCGATGCTGGTCTGAAGATTATGTCGTGGGTGTCCGGGTCCTCACATGCGAAGTGTATCGTTGCGACCTTGTTCTCTCCCGTATCCCTCATCGGCTCCTTGGCTATGACCCTGCCTATCATCTCGACCTTCCCTGCGCCTAATTGGAAGCTGTTCCTCGTCTTCCAGACTATCACTGCGACCAGTGGCGGTCTGTTCTCCTCAGATATTATCCTCTGGATCTCTGCTAGGACCTGCTCCTTGGGGAGCTCAGCCTGCTTGGCTAGTTTCTCGGCTTCCTTCTCCAAATCTATATCATACAGATCTACCATCTCTCTCAATCCTCCTGTTTGTTTACGCCATTTAACCCATGGCTGGGGTCACGTCTAGTGACCGTGATTTCTTCACCTCATGTACATGAGGAGCCTGAAGAACTGCAAGGGGAGCTCCTTCACGCTCCCGACGCGGATGTAGCTGTTTGGAATTCTCGACAGGAGCGACTCGAACTCCCTATAAAGATCGAAACCGATTAGGTTAGATACTTCCTCGCTCTGGAGGAGCATGACTCCAAGCTTCTTACCTCGCTCTCTTATCCTTTTAATCTCTTCCAAAGCAACCTTGGGATTGTCGGGGAATCCATCCGTTACCACAACTATCCTATCGATTCCACCGAGGTACTTCTCGTTGAGGACTCTGAGAATATGGCCGAGAGGAGTGCCTCCGCTCGCCTCGAGACCTGCTACCCTCTCCTTCGTGTGAATGTCGAATGGAGTCGATAAGTCCTTGATAACTGATATCTTCTTACCCGAGAATGTGAACAACGAGAACTTAGTACCGACGTAATCGAGAGCAGAGGTTATCACTGCCAGGCTCCGCTTGTAGAGCTCGAGATGCTGATCTATCGAACCCGACATGTCCACGAGCAGTAGTAAGTCAGCCTTCTGGGAGAGCTGTTCCTCGTCTATCAGGAACTTCGGCTTCTCGTATGAATCGTAGTACCTGGAGAGGAGGTAAGACTCGGGCTCTATGTCGTCTCCAACATGGCTCAGGTGCTCGACCCATCCCACCTTCCACTTCGTCAGCTGGTTCTTGAGTATCTCTGCGTATGTCCTCACGGGATCGTATATCAGGTTCCAGTCGCCTAATTCGGTCTGCACTTTTCCTCCAAGCGAGGATGCGAGCTTCTGCAAATCCCTCATCTCCTCGTTGAACTTCTGGATGGACTTCATCATAGTTCTGAACTCCTCTTTTATCTCCTCTGGGATCTCAGCGTCGAGCTTGACGTTGCCCTCGAAGATGAGGGTGGCTCCCACGAGGCGTATGCCCCTCGCATCTGGGCATGTTATGTACTTGGGCCAGTGTTCGTGAAGTAGCGGATAGCTCTTGACGACCGCATCCTCCAAGTCCTCGACGGTCTCTATCTTCAGCATATTCTCCTTGACTTCATCGAGAGCCTGGAGGAATGCCGGATCTACAGCTACGGTGTTCGGTATCTTGGCATCGAAGAGGAGGTACCCGGTCAAGACCGCGCTATATATGTTCCATTCATCAGCTATCTTCTCAAATGCCTTCTCCGAAGCTATTCTTCCTATCTCATCCACGAACCTCTTTTCCTCTTCGTACTTGTAGTCCCTGAGGCCGAGCTTTTCGATCCTGTAGTCCTCGAAGACGTCAACGAGAGCTTCTACGAGGGAGCCCTTGACGCTAAATCCCATCTTCTCAAGCTTCTCCTCTATCTTCGGGATGATTTCCTGCTTGAAGGGACTGAAGCGTATATGCTGTGCCTCATGCCATGCTGAGAACCTATAGAACCTCCACCTCCTTATGTTCGCCAGGTTCATATGCTTCTCCATGGGGAGCTTCTGGAAGTAGCTCGGGAGGAATATGATCTTGCTCTCCACGTTGGCGAAGAACCAACTATCCCGCCTTATCAGCGTCTCCTTGTCTTCGCTCCACGCCCTCGCTAAAAAGCTCAGCACTTCATCTGGATCGACCAGCTTGATCATATTAGCGCCTCCTTATCCTGATTGGTTTAACTATTATATAGCTCGGTTTGACTATCTTGATAACGCAGTCAACCACATCTCCGGGCTTTATCCTGTAGGAGAACGGATCTCGCTCCTCGAAGAGGACTATCTTACCACTCGGGAGTCTTGAGTAAGGGAGCGAGCTCTGCTTCCTGCTCTTCATCGCCACTACCGTTATCTCCTCTCCAACGGATTCCGTAAGCGTCAGCGCTATGGACTCCTCTATCGGATCGCTCAAACAAACACCTCCAATTTCCCTATCTTGCTTTCAATTAATTCGGTAGCCTGACGAATGACGACTTCACCCCACTGAGCGTAAACGTCTATGAGGACCATCTTAACCGCCTCGTAGGGCTTGACGTCGCTGGCTATCAGCTTCGCTAACGCTATGCTCTCCCTGATAGTCGGAACGTAGGGCAGATCGGTGGTCCTTAAGAACTGAATCGCTTTGATGAGCTCGATCATCTTAGACGAATACTTGGCTATCTCGGGTACGTGGAGCTTGACTATGTTGTATTCGGTGGAGACGTCTGGGTAAGCGAGCCTCAGCTTGACAGGAAATCTCGAGATTATCTGAGATGAGAGCGTCTTAGTGCCTAGGTGGAGCTTGTCGAGAGGATTTATCGAGGCTACGCACCACCATCCTTCTTTCGCCCTGAACGTCTGACCCTCTACGTTTATCTCCTTCCTCTGGTCTAATGCCTCGTCCACCCTCATAAGCGCATCAGGCTCCATAATATTCAGCTCGTCGAGGTAGCAGATGCCTCCCTCCTCCATACTCAGAATCAGAGGTCCCTTCTTGAAGTACAGGTTGCCATTTTCATCCGTATCGAGCCTACCTATTATGTGGTGCTCTCTCGTTCTAAGAGAGCATGGAATGATCCTAAGAGGCTTCTTGAGGATCTCAGCCACCTTGCGCACGGCCTCGGTCTTCCCTGTACCGGCTGGACCGATGAGGAGCACGTTCAATCCGAGCTTGTAGCACTTGAGAAGTCTGGACACTATGCCCTGCCAGTCATCATAGATGACGTTCTTCGGTATGAGCGGGTTCTCTTCTTCGCTTGACTTACCGGGTATGTTCACAGCAACCCAAGTGTTGCGACCCACTTTCTTTATCTGACCTGTACTTCTCAGAATCGAAAGCTGGCTCAGAAGCTCCTGAGAAGAGACCTGAAGCCGTTCGAGAAGCTCGCTTACTGTCCAGTCTCCTTTCTCCCTAAAACACTCGACCAATTGATCTCTCAACTGTTGGTCCATTCCAACTCACGCTTCTAACTCAACTCAAGAGCGGATTAGTAATTCTCGATTTGAGTATATAAGCGTTATTGCTACTTCGATGAATATTAAATAAATACATATTTATTTAATATTGATTGAAGTGCATATATGCATCTAAGACCTGAAGAACCTGCTGAGCCACCGGCGCCACACCGTTTTTTTCAAGTACTCTAGAAGAGAAATGGCTCCCACTGAGGCTAGGTAGTCATATGCGTCGTTGTAGCTCATACCGGCTACTTGAGCTACCGCACCCACGAGTCCGCCTATTACGAGCGTCTGAGCAAATTTGCCCAAATCAAACTCCTCGTCTTTGCTCTTCATGTAGCCCAAGAATGCGGTTACAAGGCCCGAGACCATTCCGGACGCTATATTCTTTACTACCTCGAACATATCCCATCATCCGATAAGTATGCGCATCGGTTTATAAAGGTTCTGGTGGCGAGGCTCCTATTCGATCTCTTTCTTCATCCAAGCATCAAGAGCGGACAAGCTCGATCACCGCCTCCCCTCATCCAGAAGCCTCTTTACCCGATGAGCTTCATACCTCATGTGCAGACGGGCGATAAAAAATAGGAGGGAAGCTAGGGGACGGCAGTAGTAGATCCTGAACTTCATGTAGAGGGCTTTATAGACGAGGAAGATGGTGTCGATCATGTCTACTCCTCGATTATGTACTCTTCCATACCGAGGAGCCTGAGCACTTCCCGGATCTCGTCGTCGCTGATCTCCCCAAGTCCGTATGGATCCGTCTTCCTCAGGATTTCGTTTGTAGTCTCTCTGATCTCTTTGAGGGGAAAGGCAAGAGATGGAATGCCGAACTTCGATCGGGTCGTCCGAATCCACACTGAACCAAAGTGGCCGAGTATATATGCTATCTTAAGCTGTCTCTCGGTCACCATCCTTCATTTCACCTCTCAAGAACGCTTCGGCGTCCTCTTCATTATCGAATAGAGTAGCACTACACTCTGGGCATCTGTACTCAGGCGGGTCTCTCGTTATTCCACGCAATTCCCAGCTTGCGTAGTCTATCGTATTAGCTGGAGTCAAGAGCGCCGTTGCCGTTACCAGCTCATACGACTGGTAAACCAGATGGTCTATCTCTTTACCGCACTTCGGACACTTAGGCACGCTTGTTTTCCTCCCTTATGAATCTTACCAGACTAGGATCTATCGGTTTCTCACATTTTGGACAGAGAATTTCTTCCATTTCGTAATCGACTGCGTCTTCGTCTTCGACACGGCTGAATTTAAACGAGCCGTCGGCGGTCTCTTCATAGACTTCCCTGATCCAGACCAGCTCTGTGCCTTCCACGAGTATCGTTCTTATCTCCTCTCCGCAGTTTGGGCACTTCATCCTACTTCCTCCTTAATATGAGTCTTCCATCTTTTATTTGAATGTTCGGTAGGTCTATCGGGTCTATGTTGTAGCCGTGCAGTGTAAAGCTCCTGAACCAGCGTATCAGACCATCGTTTAGGTCGGATTTGAGTATTTTATGAACCCTCTCGGCTTTCTTCGGACTGCAGACGTATCCGGCTTTGATCTCCCAGCCGTCTTCTTCCCAGACGAATATTCTAATATACATTCTCATCCCTCCTTTCCAATTCTAAATTTTTCATCTCCAACGAACTTGTTATACTCGTCTTTGATCAAATTGGTTATCTCCCTGAAGTGCTCCCTGACGTAGAAGTAGAGGTCGCTTGAGTCGTAGTCTCCGATGACCATTATCGCATCGCCAGCCCATCTTCCTGCGTTGGGAAAGTTCTTGAGCGGATGGATATCTCCGCCACCGCTTTCGTCGCTCTTCCTTAACAGGTAAATCAGCACTCCCATCCTCGGATCAGTGCATAACTCGTAGAGCTTGGCACTACACCCCATCTTATGCGGATGGAGGTACTCGCCCTTGCATAGGTTAACTATTAAGAAGTACTGACCCATCTACTCTTCCTCCCTGTGCTTACGAGGCGTAGGATTCCTCCCTTTGCTGTTCTGCAAGCCCGATCACAAGAGTGTTGAGGAGGTTAGCCGTATAAATGGTCAGCAGTCTGGCTTCGAAAGCAAAGTGTGCGGCCATGACCAGCTCTCCCTCGGTGACACCCTTCTCTGCCAGCTCGTCGAATACTTCCATGAGCCTCTCGAATGCCATGTGCAGTCTTTCGCAGTCCAACTGTATAACCTCTTTCTTCTTCTTACCCATACTCAATCACCGTAGAATGTGCCAAAACCGGTTGGAACTCCGATTCTGAATGTGGCATTAGTGGACTGCTCAACTTTGATGAAATAGTAGAGATCAAAGAACCAAGCACGCTTGTAGAGACCGAGGGCTATCGAGTACACACGCCTCCTCTTTGGCTTCTTGACGAATAACCACCACATCATCTGTTTGAAGATATTGGCTAGTCTCTCGTACCTTGCTTTGTCTGTCTGTCTGTAAAGCGATGGATGCTCAAGGAAGTCCTTGAGCTCACATGCCTGATGATAGGCTTCCAAAGCACGCTTCTTCCTCACCGGATGCTTCGTGGAGTTCGCTATCTCAAGCGTCATCTCCTTGGCGTGTTCCAGTGCATTGATTAGATTGGTCCTGAGCATTGGAGATCACTCCTTGATATTGTGTTTGGTGCAGAACTCAGCCCACATTAAGTTCTTCAGCTCTTCCTTGATCTGAGCTTCGAGCTCGTTCAGCTGGTGGTGAATGGTACTGACGGTGTAGGCGCTGATGCCTGGCGCCTTTTCCGCTCCGCTAAGAACCTCTCGTATTATATCGATATGCGTCAGGACTTCCAACAAAGCTCTTTCTCCTCTTTTCAACTCATCCACCTCTTAAGTTCCGCCTCTCAGGCTTGCTGAGAGGCTTTAGAACAAAAATAAAGAGGGGAAGTTGGAAGAACGCTCTGGAACTTCGATGCTTAGTCGGTGAACGATATCTGAGCCTTACCGGCTTTCAGGTCCTTAGCAAGGCCGACGAGTATCTGGCCGAGCTCTTTAGGAGAGCTCGTGCCGAAGACCTCGACTATCACTGTCCAGTCCTCTGGGTTCTCGATGGGCCCTATGTAGTGCTTCTTCGGCTCTCCGGTGGATACTTTCTTCGCAACATACTTTCTAAAGTCCATCTTTAACTACCTCTTGTTCGAGGCTAGGAGCCTCGTCTGGAGGAACCGCCTGTACGGGTCAGTCCTCTCCCGAGGCTTATCTTTCTTCCAAACGAGCTTTTCACAAAAGAATATGAAGTTTGGAGACTCAACGATGTATTCAGTTTCTGTCTCTCTAAGTCCCCAGATCTTTGAGGCTTTCATGAGTGCATCCGATGGAAGTCTGATGCGCTCTTTCATAGGAAGTCACCAAGCAGTTCTTCGTTCAAGATCCACTCGTAGGTTCTTTCCTTCCGTTTTAAGATTATCAGGTGCTTGTCTCCGAGGTTGTGGAGCTTGTTGAAGAGGTTGTGTTCGTTCGGGAAGATCCAGGTCACGGTATTGGAGTTGATGGGCAAATGAAGCCTCCTCATGGCTATGAGGACTTTGAGGATATGAAAGGTTCTGAGGTTCGGCGTTAGGCGTCTTATCTTCAGGCGCCTTAAGTGGATGTAGAGCTTCCAGTCGTCTATCTTTTCCGCCTCTTCATACACTCGCTTCTTTAACTCGTCGAGAGTCAAGCCCATCCTGACCAGCTCTCCAACTTAAACTCTGAACTCTCTTCTTCACTATATAGCGTAAAGCGTTGGTGCTATTGGCTGGAGCCAAGAAGCCTCTGCTTGAAATCCTTGTACGGATTTCTTGGGATTCTGACCTTACCAGGTATGTCGAACTCGGAGGCTATAAGAGCCGCACATTTGGACAGTGCATGGATCATGCCGTGTGTTCCATCTCCGACTCCGTAGAGCGCGTGGGTGAGCTCGTGGTGGAACACTGAGAAGGCATGGAGGAAGCTGTTGAGGGCGCTGGTCGAGATGGCTATTACACCGGACTGCTTCATCCAGACTCCCTCTTCATCCGGAGGGAGTTTAAACGCCCTCACCTGGATTTTCTTATCCCGGTGCTCGGTGAGTCGCTTTGCTACCTTCCTGAGCTTCAGTAAGTTTTCGAGTTGAGTCTCGGAGAGCTCTGAGTCGTCAACCGGGACTCTTGTTCTGCCAGACTTCATCAGGACGAATGCTTCGTCTGTTGGTATTCCTGATCTGATGAATCCTTCTTGAAGCTCGGACGGTAACTCGACGGGGACACCGCCTCTCCACTCAGCCTCTGAACTCCATGTATTTGAGCATTTAACGAATGCATTCTGCCCGAAGACCTCTTTGAACGCCTTGACGAACTCGTGTGGGTGGTTGCTGGAGTAGTTAAAATAGCAATTGTGGTACTCCCACTTCTTGAGCTTAATGGCTTCCATGAACTTGACCAGGAGATTGTAGTCGCCCACATTCATCCACAACCGACCAATCTCGTAGCTCAAGCTCCACGAGTCGGCTATATTCCTCGACTCTTCGAGCCTGACGTCCCACAGGTTGTAGCTGAACATAGCGTTTGGCAGGTCCTGAACATAAATGTCCTTGACATAGAGCCTCGTTGGCTGTTCCTCGTAGATTTCTGCCTTGTCGCCGAAGATCGTTGTTCCTCTCCAGACGGGAGTCTTATTTATTGTGAACCTGTCTTCGAATGCTGAGCCCTTATAGCCGTGTATTATCACCTCAGTGCCGTCTGTGTGGTTATCGATCTTGCGGTACAGGAGCTTCAAGCACCGCTCGCCCTCTATTTCGTGAGTTGAAGTTTTCACTTCAAGACCGTTGGACCTTATCGTGACGTCGTAGCCCAACCGCTTTAAGACCACGAGAGCTATCTTCAGGCCCTCACCGAATCGACCTCTGGAGTCCTTAGACTTCTTCTCTGACACTCCGAAGAGTAAGTGCTTAACTGCCAATCCTGAACCGCTGTCTCGGATCACAGTACCCTCATCGGTCTGGAGGATTTCAAAGGACTCGCACTCGTCCAAGCTGTTCTGGACTATCTCTCTTATCGCCTCCCACTCGCCCCAGTGCTTTCTATACTGGAGCGAGATGGGATAGGCTATCTCGTGCCACTCTCCCAACTTCTCATATCACCTCCTTAACTTGGTTTCTCCTCTTTACTCGTTTGAGCAAAGATGGAGCCAAGAACAAGAGGAAAAAAAAGGAGAGAGAGATTAGTTAGGATTGATTTGGAGGAACAATTTTTGGATTTGCTTCTTCGCCTCTTGAACACTTTTTGCTATGCCAGCAAACGCCTTGGTGTAGTGCCATTTTTTGGAAACTAGGATGAACCATGAATAGCCGTTTGGATGCTCGATGATGGTGCCATCGATTTTTATGGACCCTGCTTGCCCCGAAACTTTGTATTCCTCTGGAACTCTGCAGACCACCAACCCGTTCTGGGTTGGTGCGTTAGGAAACATACGGAGATACTGCCCGCTTTGCTTTGGTGGTAGACAGAACGTCTCTTGTCCACTAAAGAGTTGTCTTATTTTTATATCCAATATTTCACCTCCCAACTTTGATCTCTCCTCTCTCATCGACTTGATGAGAGATGGAGCCAAGAAAGAGGAGAAGAAGAAAAAAAAGTGGGGAAGGAATTTGAATCCTATTTAGTCCTTATAACAATTTTGAAATTTTGAAAGCTTTGAAGAGTTTTGTTCAACTCTTGGAGCTCTCTGACCAGAGCACTAAGGTGAGCTTTTATATGGTCGGTATCATGCCGGAGCAAATTGAGGGTGGTCAGTAATTCATCAATAATTTCCTCATTCAATTGCCCATTACCTCCTTCCATTCCTTTTCAAGAGACTCAAGTTCTTCTCTGACTTCTCTAAGGCTTATGTTGTTGGCTTTACGACATTTCTCGCATTCCTTGAGGTGTTGGAAGAAACGCAACCAACCACCTGTAACAAAACTGTATGGTTTGATTGGTCTGCCCTCGTCATCCAAGTAAGCCTCCCAAGAATTCCAAGGATTGCCCTCACTTCTCTGGATATCCTTACCTTCACATACGTTTATCAAACTACCACCTCCTTAACTTGGTCTCTCCTCTCCACCCGCTTGGAGCGGAGATGGAGCCAAGTCCGCGTGACAGCTTGACCATATAGCACAAATAAAAGAGAGGGCAGGTGGAGTTAGTTGGACACTTCAACGAACCGAAGCACTGAACATGGCGCTTGAAGAACAGGACACAGCTTTCAGTCATTAGCAACCATCACCTCAAGCTCCGAGATTTGTCGTTTAAGTTCTCCGAGGAGTTGAAGTCTAATTCTCGAGATCCTTTCAGAGCTGACATCAGGAAGACGGCTGAGTCGGGTGATTTCGCAAACCAGTGCTATGATCTTCAGACTTATTTGTTCAATCAGTTTGACCACCTCCCAGAAGCCGTTTTTTGAAATCGGCATACGCATTCTCACGGACCCGCCTGGACCTGCGCTTACGCTTCCGCTGTTCGGCTTCGAGCTTTTCATACCGCTTTTTGATGGCTGGCCAGTACTCCCGCATGAACCGCTCATAACTGCATGATTCGCCGGTTGGCCAGAGCCTGAAGAAGAACATTGGTTTTTCACGCTGAGTCGGCACTTTGTGGAGCTGTTGAGGCGTAGGTTCGAGCCTGGAGCGCCGTATCTCGTCGACCACCTTCTGGTGCTCCAGATCCCGCTTCCTAGCCCGTCTGAGGATCTTGACTTCAGTTGGAGTCAACTGGCCTTTGTATGCTATGCCCATGCGCCTAAGAAACCGCTCGTATGCTAAACTCTCACGCTCCAAACGCCTGATAACGCATTTCTCCTCCTTGGTCAGCAGTTCGTATGGCAATTGCTTTATGGCATTGATGTAATCGCTGGAAAACTCGGCTTTATCGGTTTTGGAACAGGTCGGTAACTTTTTAACTCTCATTTTAACTCACGTATTAAATAATCCTTAACGATATTTAAGCATTCGGATACAATTCTGTATTCGTTTTTACGAAATTCGCAAAAATCGTTAAAGAATTTTTAAAATCAGCGTAGAGAAGTTAAAGATTCATAAGTGCATGTGAGAAGAAAGAGCGCGGGTGGAAGCCGATAAGACCGATAACGCTGAGAAGTGAAGAGGTGGTGAAGAGATAGGTGGTGATAATATGGCCCACACTTCCACTTTCACCTCGCGCGCCTATATCTATACTCCAACGACCAACGACCAGTGCTTGATATACAAGTGTATACAAGTGTTGGACATGTTGATTAGCGACTAATTAGATCACTAATTAGTGACTAATTAGTACGCTGATTAGTGAATATTAAATAAATACGTATTTATTTAATATTGAACATGTTGAATATTGAACAAGTATAGAAAAGTTTATATATGAGTTTAACGAATATTATTACGCTAAATGAGAGTTGATGAAAATGAATTTGAGAGATCGCTACGTGAAAGAACAAGTACAAAAATCAACAAAAGGCAATTTCTGGGTTAACTTCGGCAAACGTTCAAGTCCAGAAGTTCAAAAAATGCTGAAATTCGTCGGTACACAAAGTAACAAAGAGTTCGCACAGATAGTTAAAGGCCTGCTAAACGATTTGGCAGATGGCGACCTAAAAATCGTTGAAGTTAAGAAAAACAAGTGAAATAACAGTGATTCAACAGATAAACACTAATTTCCCAATTTTTTTTTGTGAATGTATGAAAAATTGAAAGGAGGTGTTGAAAACGGAGGATTCAGAATTTTTAGAAGAGATTTACGAAAATTATACTAGAAAACAGTTATTAAAACTATTAAACGAAGCATATCAAGAAAAGGACAGATTAAGAGCAAGAATCCACGATTTAGAACGAACAATAATCGCTTTGGCCAAAACAATACGAAGATACGAAGAAGTCCTAGAAGATGAAGATTGAACCTTGAATTTCAATATATGACAGATATTTTTTTCGGGACAAGTGACAGATGCCCTCTCACACAGTTCTCAACTTTCATCGGCGATTCCTAGCAGTGTCTTGTATAAGTCTCTTTACTGTTGAGACAACTTCACATATAATTTTCTCTCTATATCAGACCAATGCACTGGTCAAGCTTTAGTATAGCTTTAGCTAATACACTGGTTAAGACAATATGGCCACTGCAAGCTCATGAGGGAAGTACGTCGCCTCTATCTCGGCTATCCTCTGCCTGAAGAGGTTGATTCTCGTCTGGTACTGAGTTGGAATGTACGTGCCCAAATCTCCTCCTACGAACTCGGTCAGACCTTCACCACTGCTCGTGCCCATCTTCGCCTGTAGCACCTTGACAGCGACCTTAAGAGTGCACCACTCCTGCAGTATCTTCTCGCTTATGTTGTACCCGTATGTATAGCTCATCTTCAGCCTCTTAGGTCCTGGCAGTGGCATCTTGTCGTATATCCAGAGCGCGTATCCAAACGTCTTACTGCCAGATACGGATTCTAAGAGGAGGAAGTGCGTACCGGAGCCAGGTCCCTCCTTCAGCTCAACCCAGTCAGGCGCCTGAGTCGGATCCTTATCGTTCTTGTAGAGCGAGGTTATTGAAATGATTGGCCCCTTTATGTTCGTCAGGGGCACGAGTCTCCCAGCTCCCACACTGGTCAGGACGAAGAGCTGTCCTGTCCTCGCCCTGTACGTCACGTCGTAGTAGCCGGATACTTCCTCGAGCGAGGGCACGTCTATGTACACGTCAGTCGCGGTGTGAGATCCAAGCCTTCTCTCCTCGACCTCCTTCTCGACCTCCTCTATCCAGGTCAGCACTTGAGAGGAGCTGGGATTGGTCGTCTCCGTTATATCTATCTGCGTGACTGCTTCCACAAGTGATTCAGAAGTGTATTTAGGTGAATACGACATAGGTTACTACCTCATAAGAAATAAGATATTAGAGTATAAAAGCTTTGACGATCTCGAGGATCACGTAGAAGAGGAAAGTAAGCGAGCTGGAAGCGAAGAGGAACTTCCACTTCCTGTCGATCTCCATCTTCGCCTCTCTCTCGTCCATGAGCATCTTCACCGAGTGCGACAGGTCGTTTATGCTCCTCATGTTCTTGATAACGCGGTCGACCAGCACCTGCTGAGACTCCTCGAACTTGTCGAACCTCTTCGTCAGGTTATTTATCCTCTCCTCAAGGACAGCCAAGCACTCCTTAGCGGTCAGCCTCCTCGAGCCCACTTCTATCGCCTACCTTCCCGCGTACAGGTACACGATATACTTCCCGTCAGTCCTCGAAGTTATGTTCGCCCTTATCATCGGATGAGCTTCGTTCTTCGAGATGTAAAAAGCACCGTTGGCTGTAACGTTTATTGACCCTATAGTATACCAACTAGAGCCATCTGCAGATCCTTCAAGCGCTACGGTCGCTCCGCTGGTCACACCGGAAGCCACAACTATCATGGTGATTTTTCCTCTACCGTTCGTGTTGTACGCCGAAGATGCTCCGGTACTCTCAACGCCATCCAGTACCTTTACGGGTCCGAGCTCTCTCAAATCCACCACCTCTTATTCGATTTGCAGACGAATAAACAAAAAATAGGGAAGCTTGGGCTTACATTCGGCCTATGGCGAACCAGAGACCGCTTACGCCCGCATCGGTCACTATCGTGACGACTCCACCGCTCACCGGGAAGGTCTCGTTGCACACTGACGCGTTTGAGACCACTGCACTGCCCGTCTCTTGGAGGAACATGGCCTCGACCACTGAGAGGCCTGTATCTATATCTCCTCCGGTATCACTGCCTCCGTTGCTGAACCTGCCCCAGGACACCCACTTGTCCCCGAATATCGTCCTGCCGTCAAGAGTGTAGCTGAACGCCAAGGCTCAGCACCTCTACGAGCTCTTGAGGTACTTGACCGCGCCGTTTGCCCTGAAGTTGGTGCATATCAGCTGGGCGCCGTACATGAGCATGTGCCTTGTCTTCAGCATGTCTCCGGTCAGCATTGCGTGCGGTGGCGTCTCCAAGTAGGTTACCGGCACAGCCGTCCTTATCTCAATCGTATCCAAGTCTATGATGTAAATGTTGCCTATGTCGGCATCGGTTATCGTCGCAGACCTGTTCGCTGAAGTCTCGTTCGCTATGTGTCTTGAGGTGAAGAATGGTATCTCTATTCCCGACGCGACGTAGGCTCCTACAGTGAAGCCCGCCTTCGCTCCTTTCCTCGTCGAGACACCGTTTATTGTCACCTGCACGTCGACAGGGACGTTCAGGTACCTCTGCTTTGGATCGATGAGCTTCTGCATCTCGTTGAGGGTCTTGGGTCCTGTTATTCCTATGAATCTCTTGTTCTTGCTGTACGGAACGATCGCGGCAACCACGTCGTCTATGTAGTCGAGCTTGAGGGTTCGAGCCGCACCGGTATCCGGAAGTGAAAGCCCATCTCCCGCACCGCACCCGAACGTGTCGTCCGTATCGGCAGATCTGTCGATTAAGGCAGTGCTCTTGCCCCAGTGTATGTCAGGGTCAGCCGCGTCTGATACATATGTCGTCGAAGCTTCGGCGTTTCCAGAGCATATCCTGTCTATCGACTCTATGAAAAACACAGAAGAGCCGTCGTTGTTCGGAGTGTCGATCGTCCTGCACAGGAGCGCGTCTATCTGGTGCGGGAACAGCTCGGCGTGGTACTGCTTGATCCACTTGGGGTCTAATTTGGGTTCAGACTGCCATGTGCTCCTCGTCCTAGACGGGAGTGTCGTCTCCCATGCATCCACAAGGTAAGCCGGCTCTATCTCCTCGAGTGTCGCCACCGTTGGAGCAGACTCGTTGGTTCCGGACGCAAATGGAGTCGAAGATCCGGTCACTCCCTGTATCGATGAGAGGTCAGACTCGACGTACTTCAGCGAGTCTCCCTCTGCAAGGAACGTGGTCTTCCTCAGGAGCTTCCAGACCTCTGTACTGCGCTCGACCCACATCTGCACCGTAGCCGAGAACTTTGGCTCGAAGTACTCGGCGTACGGAGAGTTGGGTGCATCCCAAGGTCCTATCGCCTTCTTTATCGCGTCGGATACCGCAGAGGCTCCTCCAACGCTGTCAAGTCCTAGGAGCGTGGCTACCATTCCGCCCTTGTTGTACCACCAGTCTAAGTACTCTTTTCCGTATGGAAGTCTGGGTAGCATCTTCTCACTCACCTACCATATACAATAAGTCCCTGAAAGTTATAGCCTCGTCGGCTTTCTTCCTGATCTCATCGAGGTTGACTCCCCCGAACCGCTTGTCCTCCTTCGGCTGTACGCTCTTCTTTATCACTTCCTCGGCGTTCTCCAAGCCCAGCTCCTTGATTATCCGAGCCTTGAGCTTGTTGAACTCCTCGACAGCCTTCTTGTACTCCTCCTCGCTCTCAAAGTCCTCTTTCTCCGGGTACTTGTAGTAGTACATCTCTTCCTCTTCCTCGTCCTTCTTCTTCTTTTTCTTCTTCTTCTTGGCCTTCTCGGTCTCTTCCTCGACAGCCTCGTCCTCAGGAGGCTGAGCCTTGTTCTTCTTCTTCCACTCGAGGGCGCATTCCTTCATGCTCTTGCCGGACTTGAGGCAGTTCTTCATAAAGCTCCTGTAGGACTCCTTGTCCACGACGTCTAATATCTCGGCGAAGTCTTCGATCTCCTTCTCCAGCTTCTTCTCTTCCTCGGCGCGCACTATGACCTCATTGAGCTTGCCGGTCAGCTTCTTGACTTCCTCGATGAGGGTCGCCACTTCGGCCTTCTCGATAATTTCTCCTTCTTCCTCCATTTTGGATCGCCGATTTTTTAATATATGCGTATTAATAAACGTTTCACCCAAGCTATCGTCCCAGTCGTCCTCAGCGTTATCCTCCTTTTCAACTATAAACGCCTTCGCCTTCGGGTTCTTCCCTTCGTCACACGAGGTAACTTCATAAAGCTCAAGCTTGACTATCTCGGTCCAGCATTTATTCTCGTCGCACCTGACCTCTCGACCACCTGGCAGAACCCTCCCTCCTATGCTGAAGCTCATCAGCTGTCCCTTCTTCATCTTCTCGATGACTTCCCTCCCCGTGACCGTATCGTCAAAGACCTCAGCGACTATGAACAGTCCCTTGTCGTCAACACCGCTCTTCCACACCTTCCCGTTCTTGTCAACGTACTTCGGCAGTATCTCTCCGATCTGTATGTTCTGGTGGTGGAGCATCAGGTTGCGCCTTGACTTCCTCCTCATCATCTTCTCGAATGCTTCTTTCAGCGCCTTTGGAGATATCCTCTCGTTGTCCTTGTCTATTATGTTCACCGATGCGTAGCCGGCTATGATGAACCTCCTCTTCTCCGACTTGAGGATGAAGCATGGAGCCGAGTAGTACTCAGCCTCTTCAAAAGCGTGATCAGAAGCTTGGTCTAAAGGTACGAGGACGTACTCGCCTGTGCTCATCCCTCACCTGCACCCCTTCCCACTCAACGAATGGTTTAAAGTCGAACTCTCTTTTAATCCTTTCTATGCTCCAGAGCCTCTTGTCGAACTTCAGCGATTGGATCTTAGCGCCGTGTATCGTTCCTGGTCTGGGGAACAAACAGATATTAGCTTCGACCCCTTCTGGTAGCTTCGGTATCTTATAGCGCTTCGCTTTCTCCTCGCCCTCGCACCTCGTGAAGTCCCTTATGTCGTGCAGGTGCACTCTGATATATCCAGACTTCTCCTCGTACCTCAGCTGTTTCTTCATGCCCGGGAGAGCTGACCTGATGAACTTCCACTCTTTGCCGTCCGACTTCAGGACGTAGTAGCCCTTCAGGGAGTCACCGTGGAAGACAAAGCTCCTGAACAGCTGAGACTTCTCTATGAAGTCGACCTTACCGCTGTCGAGAATCTTAACGTCGGTTATTACGCCTCCTACTTTCCTCTTTCCCTCAAACGTGAGCCAGCTCTTGTCGTAGCACTTCTTGAGGATCACCTTCTCGGACTCATCTATTTTGAACTTCCGCGGGTCTTTGTTGAGCGACCACTCAAGCAGGTAATCTCCTCCTTCGTCAATTCTGATATCGTAGTGCGATCCTCCCTTCCACGAGTGCTTCTGAAGCACGAAGCTACCGAACGCCTTCTTGATGCTCGACTTGCTGAACGAGTAGAGGTCAGATCCCCGCTCCTCCTGCTCAAGCTTCCAGAACTTGCCCAGCTTGCCTGAGAACGACAGCACGAGCACTTCTCGTCCGTTCACCCTTTTGGCGTCCACGAATACTTTGCCTTTGTCGAGTATCTTCACGTCTGCATTAAGCCTCTTCCGCGGGTTGAACAGCTCTCCCGGTTTAAGCTTGCCCTCGAACTCGAACCACTTCTTCGGAGCCTGACCGACGTATCCTGCCGCAGTCGGATGCACATAAAGAGGATTATACCACAGCTCCCAAGTCCTGATTTTATCACCCTGTTTGATATTTAAGAACCAGTGCATCACCGGAATATCACGGATTACCTTCTGCCCTTTCCAGCTCATCTGCTGGAGCGTGTACTCTCCCTCGGCTTTCATCAGCTCCTTTATCTCAGCCCACTTCTCCTTCACCCACTCAAGCCACTCCTCGAACTCCTTCCTGTGCTTTTCGATCCACCACTTGGGAATCGGAATGAAGCCCTTAGGAGGTACCCAGCCCTTCTTCCTCCCTCTCTCGACCGCATAGGGGTCCTGGTCTTTAGGCACCCATCCCTCCCACATAAGCTCGAACTTGCCCGGCTTGGGCTTCTTCGTCTCAGGGTCTATCACCGCCTGAACCACAGCCCTCATGTTCACCCTTATCTTCTCGAACGTCAGCCTGTGCTTCTTCTTTGCTATCGAATCGAGGAAGTACTCGTGGTACCAAGGCTTCTGAGCTCCGAATGTTACGTATCCCTTATCAACAATGAGGAATCTTCCCGGTTCGTACCTAGTCGCTCCCACTGTACCCGGCTTGGCTTCGAATACCTCGCCGGTGTCCATCTTCACTATCAGCTCATCCGGCTTTACCTCAACCTCGTAAGAAGTACCTACGTCTAGCTTCCAGAGCTGGTCAAAGGGAATCGCAGAGCACGGATCCCACTCCTCCTTCCAAAACAGCCATACTTTAGGCTGTCTTGCTTTAGTTTCACACCTGCACTTCTTGTTGTTCATTCCGGGTACAGGTCTGAACGTCCAGTCGAGCTTGTCGATCAGGGATGGAAGCTCTTCAAGCGTGGGAGCGTGGTCTATCTTCGGGTTGTCGAGTATCGTATTATGAGCAAGTATCTTGCCAACGCCAGCTATGAATGTCCCGTCCTCAGTCTCAAAATCATAAACGTAGCAGTTCTTGCCTCGATTGACTTTGTAGATATCGATTATCTCATTCGGTGGCTTTAATGGCTTCCGCTTTCTCCCATAAACATAGATATTAAGCGAATTATACTTCCTCACCGAACTTATTCCGAAATCTCTTCCTCGATTCGCCTCTAAGAATAGAATCCCAGCTCCTAAAGCCTTAGAATGAATCGAAAAGCTCATACCAGACCCATCTGGATGTCCATCTCCTGTATAGAATCCGTCTAAGAAGGCATCTCGTGCATCCTTATCGGCATTTAGTATTAATTTAGGTACGATTTTATAACGGCGATGAGTCGAAGTATTCTTATTTACAACATAACATAGATTAAAGAATAAGGGCTGAGCCCATAATATGCGGAGTCGCCAGCAATTCTTATCCTGTCTCTCAATCCTTGAGGGAATGCCGAACTTTATTAGCTTCCGCTTTGCTGATTTAAGCTTGCTCAAATCCTCATCTGAAATCCATGCTTCCCACTGTTTTCTTCGTGCGGCGTAACCATCTGCACAGAAATATCCCAAAAGCCATGCCCAATCTTTATCAACCTCCAGATTCGGGATATCTACTTGAAGTTCAGCTAAATCTATAGAATCGCCTTTCTTGAGATCCCCAGCTCTTATTGGAGTTCCGTTCTGGAATAATGAATGAGAGGGCGTAACTTCTATGGCTCCTCGTCTAGTCACGACTCTCACAAGATCATGTTCAAAGATATGCCTAGCAGCTCGTTTCACCTTCCTGAATCCGTTTCCGGTGAGAATTTCTAATCCATCCACTTCTTTTATCTCAAGCCCCGTTCCGCCAAAATTTATGATGCACTCTGCTGGAAGAATCTCGATCATCCCATTTCGTCTTATGATTACGGGTTCATCAAAAGCTACGCTCCAACCTATCAAATGGTTATTCACTTCGCACCTGAAGTCCCAGTGCACGCTACGGCCTCTCCAGTGGTGCTGTAGCACATATCTCACTTTGCCGTTCTTCTCAGGCGGAGGGAGCTCTAAGTAGATGGGCTTAGACCACGGAATCTTGGGCTCCTCTTTCAACAGCATGTCCTGAGTTATCCTCATTCCTCTCGCCACCCATAGTAGTACGGCTTCACTCTCCTGCATCTATAATAGTTAGCCAGCTTGCAGTCAATCGGATACTTCAGCTCCTGAACCTTAAGCTTCACCTTCGGCTTGTCAGACTTCCAGACACCATCCACGAGTATCTTAACTCTGTTAATGAGAGGGCAGATCTCCTCGTTGAACGCGTACTTTTCGGGACACAGAGGAAGCTCTATCTTTATCACTTTCTCGTTTCCAGCTTTCTCAAACGGTCTCGTCCCCAGCTTCGAGAGCTTTTCGACCACATCGATCGGGTCAGGCTCCTTCTTCTCTGGTCTCCACAGCCCAGCCTTCGGGAACATCCAGGTGTAGTATATCTTGCCGTCTTCGGTTGTGTTCTTCTCTATTCGAATCGGCATTACGGTCAGGATGCTGCCCTCGGGCTTCTTGCCCTTCACGTTGTAGCACGTCCCAATCCTCAGGTACTTCTTGCCCTTGAACTCCATAATGTCTCGCTCTCTGTACTTGTCCAGGTCTTTCTCAGGAATTGGACCGACAACTCCCTGCCACGTGAACACGTCTTTGGTGCCCTCGACGAGGTGGGGCTTTAGAACCATTACATCGAGCTCCTTGAGGTTCTTGAGCTTACTGTTATGTAACACGAGATTTCCAGTTAAGAACGAATCTTCATTCTCCACTTCAATATCGTAAACCAAATCCTGATGGTCTGTTGAAAGCCTTTTGACTAATATTTTATGAGTGGGTCGTTTCAATCTTGTGATTGTGAAATTGTCCTTTCTATTGGTTCTCTGTTTGTGAATACCGACTTCCTCACCGCGAACATTCAGAATTGCGAATAATCTCCCAGCGAGAGAGTTATCGGAGGTCGAGATCGCATCTCGATCTGGAGCTTTTCGATCTCCGAGCCAAAGACCTTCCCAGAACGCCTCAAACTTCTCATCATCAAGGTATGCGATAAACCAAGGAAGGGTCTTATCATCGTTCTTATCTAAGAAGTTCTTACTCAACCAATCACAGAAGGGCTTGTCCCAGACGATGTACCGGTTCACTCCATCATAGCAATACCTTTTCCCCTTTGCCTTCAGTATTCTGTCTGCCAAATCAGCGAGCTCAGAGAATATTTGATCGTCTTTCTGGGAGAATTCGAATTCACCTCGTCTGTAATTCTTGTTTCGGTTATTCCCTAGCGAACCTTCGGCAACCCAGAAACCAACAAGCTTCCAAAACTCTTTAGTACATTTTATGATCTTTTCGTAACCGTGCCATGATAAACAAAGCTCTTCAGGCGGTTTTTCCTTAGGAATCTTCAATCGCGGAAATACCGGAGTTAATCCGAATGAGGCTGAGCATTCTTGCCAACCGCATTCCCTTGTTAGTACTTCATGTTCTGAAGTCAATCTGACGGTTAATCCATGGTAATCCTTGACTTCGAATAGCTGTTCGTGAGGTTCGATTTTCCGCCTTGCAATCCTAAGCACTCTGTGGAGTTCGCCATCCTTTGCGAAGACCAGAACGCCCGGTTTAAGATAAGCTACTCGCTCAAATCCGTTTTCTGTTAGGACATAGCTTCCACCGGTTAAGCACCAATCTTTATTCCTCGAAGCTCTGTCGTATCTGATCTTGTAGATCGAATCAGTTGTCTTGAAGACAGCACCTTCAGAGTTCGGGAAATACCTCGCCCAATTAGCATACTCGAAGAACTCCCTCATGTTGTGAGCTGTCTTGGACTCAACGACGTGGAAGTGCTTGCCCTCTTTCAATACCTCCTTTAGCTTCTCATACCGCTCGATCGCTGGCTTGTCATACCACTTCTCGCCGTCAAGGTAGAGCAGATCGTGAACGTGGAATATCACACGCTTGTCATCAAGAGAGGAAGGTCTAGCCGCGATCCATTTAACCAGATCCTCTCTCGGGATCTGCTTGTACTTCATCCACATCTTCTCGTACTGCGGATATGCAACCTCATCTGAGTATTCGACCATCTCGGCAACGAGTATCGCATCCTTCGCCCTCAGAAGCTTTGGAAGCTCAGCGACCGATTCTTTGAATGCATCGATTCTGTTCCTCAGCTGGTCTTCCGTGAAGACGCCTATCACTTTGCCATCCTTAATGTGCCACTGAAAGCTCATCCCATCGTATTTGGGTTGCTCCATGATCCCCCTGTCGATCCTAGATGCGCCCCACTTCGTCCACGCATCTTCTATCTTCCAGAACTCGTTCTTCTGCCATCCCGTAGCCGGCTTCTGGGGCTGAGAAGGCTTCCCTAATCTGAGTTCTTCATCTTTCTTCAGCCCATCCTCCGCCGGCACGTAGAGCGGTATTGACAGACCTATTCCGCCCCTTGAGTCGAATATGAACTGAAGCTTCTCCCGTATGTCGTTCCTCGTGCATGCGTGTATCAGAGCTCGCTTTACTTCTGGCAGGTACTTATCTGAAGCTACTCGAATGTCTATGTCGTGGTGGGTAACCCATCCTCGATTGGCAAGACCTCCGACTATGTAGATGGCCGGTACGTCAGCCGGTATCTTGATGACGTCTGGAAATGAGTCTATCACTTCCTGGAGCGTGATCTTCTTCTCCTTCTCCCAAGGCGGATACTCCTGAACCCAGAAGCTCGCCTCCTGACTCAATTTGTCGTTTATGTTTCTCTCCATGCCCCGCCTCTTCATCTCGTTCTCGACGAATATTTCAGCGTTTAAAAGAGGCTCAGTAATTCGCCCTTCTCGCTCGTATATCTCATGGAGCTCCTCGTACAGCTCTCTCAGCTTCTTATCGCTGAGCTTCTCGACATATTCATCGTCTATCTCTTCTAAGTTAACAGCTTTGCTGACTAATACGTTTGTGACCCATCCATCATACGCCATCTCAGCGCCTAATTCAGCGAGCTTCTCCTCGAGCTTCCTGCCGAGCTTTATCGGCTCGGATCCAAAGTGCGTGAAGATCATCCGCTTCACACCGGCTTCTTCGCACCACTTTATCTGCCTGGGTATTCCAGCATGTCCTATCGCCTCATCCCTCTTCTCGTCCCACCTCACAAGACCGTCTTCCCTCAGCGTGGATCCATCGCCGATGTACAGGTCGCACCCTCTCAAGAACTTGTCCCTGTGCTTTTTCCTTATGTTCAAGACGTCAGATGCGTAGCAGATCCTGTATCCACCCACATTGATGAACAGAGCGATATTGGGAGCTTTGGTCGAGTGCAGTACCGGAACGCTTATTACCTCGATATCCCCAACTCTGAATGCACTCCTCCGCTTGAACACCGTCTTGCTGAACTTGTAGACCCCTTCTCTGTAGTACTCGGAGTGCGTCGTCGCATCCGTGATGAACACCGGGACGTCTATTTCCTTGTTCTTCAGACCAAACAAATGATCTGGATGCGCATGTGTGATGATTATCGCATCGCAGTCGGGAAGCTCTCCGTTCACGTCTCCCCAGTCTATCAACAGCTTCGTTTTGCCGTCGTCTATCAGCAAAGAAGCTCTTTTATTATGCAACTCAGACTTCTCTTCGACGTATCCTCTAGTGCCCAAGAACTTCAACATTACGTCAGATTTCTTGAGCTTCGGTATCTTAATTGGATAATTAGCTATCAATAGCTCTCGTTTAATTGGATAGTCTTTGCTTAAAGGTCTCTTGGCGAGGAAGCTCTTCACTTCGAAGCCTGCATCCTTGAACAGCTTTTTGATGAGGGGATCATCGCTGAAGCTCAGAAGGAACTTGCCCTTGAGCTTCTTACACGCCTCGAACAGCCTCCTCTTAAAAGCTTCAGGATCTTCCTTGATATCCTCGTCCATGTACGGAGGATCGAGGTAGAAGAACGTGTCAGGCGAGTCGTACTCCTTCATCACTTCCTCGAAGTCCTTGTTGGTGATGATGGTATTCTTGAGGCGCTCTCTGTAGTCCTCAGGATTAGTGATATAACCGCACTTCCTCAGCTTCTTCCTGTGCGCGTAGTCCTCCATGTTGCCTCCGTATGAGTGTATTATCAGGTAGATGAGCTTGTACGCCCTCTCCACGTCATCGTCTGGATTGGTCTTCTTGAGTCTCTCAAACTTCTCCTCAGACGGCATGTAGTCCATGTTCTTGAGCTTTTCCAACTGTTCGTCCGACGCGTTCTTCAAGAACTTGAGGAGAAACACATACCGCTCGTCTATATCGTTCAGTACTTCCTTAGCGACAGGCTCCTTCCTCCAGAAGAGTGAAGCTCCGCCAGCGAACGGCTCTACATAGACCTTGTGAGAAGGAAGGTTTTCCAAAAATATGGAAACTTGTCGATCCTTACCAAGAGGATGGGAGAAAGGCTTCTTCATCTTCTTGATCTGAACGTCATCTATCTTTACCTGAGCTCCCTGAGGCCTGACGTACTCCTTCGGCTTGTCGAACCTCTTGAACGAGAACTTGTAAACGTAGTATCTGTTTCTGTCGCCCCACCACTCCCTTGCTTCCTTATCGGTGACTAAATGGTGCTTCTTCAGGTTCTGGAAGCCGTTCTCGTCAACCTCAGTCACGCCTGTAAGAGTAATTATCCCGTACACCTTGTCACCGCAGAGGTACATGGGATAGAAGAGGAGATTCTCATATCTCCTCGCCTTAACGATCAGGGTCTTCATGCCCTTCCATATCAGCTTCGCATGCGGTTCGACGAGGTAGAGACCGTCCAGCGCTTTGAGGATGATGCCCTTCCTCGCTAACCTCCTCGCTATCTTTCTAAAGAGCTCCTTGCCGTGCTCGTTGTACCTCTCCGGATGGAACTCTATGCCTCGCCTGTGAAGCTCTTCAGCTATCTTACTAGCTAGATCGATAATTTGTTTATAGCTTATTCGAAGTCTTCTGCCCATCTTCTTGGAAGCATAGTAAGCAAAGCACCACCGATAGTCGTCTTTAAGCACATCAGTCCTCTTCGATCTCGGGTTGTAAGTTTCGATTTCTTGGAACCTCATTACTCAGGAGCACCTCGTGTTCCATGAGGCCAGCGCTCCACGGTTGTCCCAGCTATAACTCTCTCAGACGCACTGCTTACTTTGGGCTTCTGAGGCGTCTTGCCTTTCGGTCTCTTCTTTGCAGGCATCTCCTCCTGAGACAGGGTTGGCTCTGTGGGTATCACGAGCTTGCCGTACTCGTTGAACTTGGCATCGAACCCAGCATTCCTCAGGGTCACCAGAGTATTCGCGTCTATCTGCCTTATCTGAGCCTCCCTCAGCTCGTCCTTCTGCTCTATCGGGTTGAACTTGAAGAGCCAGTCTGTGATGCCAAATCGAGGTAATAGGAAGTTGTTGAACATCTCCTCCTTGTCGCGCTGTATCTCCTTTATCGTCCTGTTCTGCACTTCAAGCCTGATATAAGGCGCTACTGAAGAGCTCTTGACGGACTTAGTGGCAAACGAGATCGCTAAGGGCTGAACACCGAATACAGCACATACTGCCTGTATGTAGACCATGTAGAAGTCGAGTGACTGCATGTCTTCTAATGGAGGCATGGCCCTTATGAACTGAATGGGCTGTTCAGACCCGAGCATCAGGGTCCTTATCGTCTTCTTAGTCCTCAGCAAGCCTCGAACGTCCTGCACTTCTCTCCTCTTGATATCAGCCTGTATCTCGGCCTGAAGAGCTTTGATCTGCTCCTGAGAATAGCCCGGGAAGTTGAGTATGCCTCCGAGCTTGCCCTCGCTGTATGCATCCAGGTTGTACTCGTCCATCACCTTTATCGTGTGTATCAGATCCCATACTGCGATGATCTTAGGTCTTCCGTGGAGTTCAGGCAGTACTCTACCGGTAGATCCGTGTATCATCCAGTTCTCTGAGGATCTGGCAGTTATCTCTCCATTAACGATCTGCACGTATGCGGTCCGCTCAAGAGGGAGACCGCACTTGGGACAGTTGCCTGGCTTCGTGTAGTACTCATCTGGAGTGTAACAGATGGGACAGTAATACTCGTCGATTCCGAGCCTGCCGTACTCATCGGCTATGGGGCGCCAGTACCTCGGATCTTCAACCCTTATCTCAGCCGGTCTTATGACCACGTTGCCGTCCTTATCCTTGAACTTAGCCGGAAGTATCGAGACGTACCAGTCGTCAGCTATTACGTCGTGGTAGACTATGCTTCTTATCAGATCGCCAAATGAGTGATCCGGATTAGGGTGCTGGATGAGCCTGTCGAAGAGCCTTGCCTGAGCCTGACTTGGAGGTCTGGTCTTGCCACCGCATATCGGGCACTCTTCAACCGTCTCCTGGAACTCAGCACCGCACTCCTCGCACTTCCTCCTAAAGCGAGGTTCTCTCCTCCAGCCAGGTCTCACAACCTCCTGAGTTATCACTCTTACAATTGACTGAATGAGCCAGGATTCCTCAGCCACCTGATAGATCGTGGAGTAGTTCCATTTGGGGATGCGGAGCTGAGGCTCAGGACTCAGGTGGTAAGAAGGGATTACAGACCTCGTTGACTTCTCGATTATCGCAGGAGGCTTCTCCGATACCCAAGGCAAGCTACTCCTCCTCCTTCTTCTCGACCACTATTTCAACCCGTTCAAGCAATACGCTCTCAGAGATGTCCACGCCGTTGATGAGAATCCTAAGCTCAGAGGGCTTCGCGTCGAGCTTCATGCCGAGCGCTTCAACAGTTCCGTCTTTATCGGCGTAGAATACCCGCTTCTTCATGCTCACCACTTCAACACTCTAAAAGAGGCATAAATGCTTAATTAAGCTTTTGCCTACCAGTCGAGGAATGCAAAGCCCGGACGTGATCCTCCCTTCCTCAACGCCCAAGCCGCGAGTGCGAGGGCGATAACGCAGTCGTCGTGGTGCCCCTTAGGCGCTTGGTACTTGTGCCTCCCAGTAGGCGTCGTCTCTATGCCGAAGAGCTCCAGCTCCGTCAGCAGTTCTGGTATCTCAGGAAATGTGATCTCAACCTGCTCGATCATTATTGCCAAGTTGTCTATCAGTGCTGTCTTCCTGCTTGGGCTTAGATAATATGGTCTAACTTTGGGATACTTCTGCGCTATGAAGTCGTAGAGGGGATCACCAAGGCCTGTAGAGTCAACTATCAGCTCCGCATTATACTGACTTACTAGGTTAATCA